>NZ_JAQRFO010000039.1:0-43227 GCF_028598775.1 Xenorhabdus aichiensis | reverse complement strand
CATAGTTTTACCCTGTCTTAATTAATTCGATTTTCGGCTGTAGGGGTTATTTACGTTCTCTACTGTTGGCGGGAATATAAAGCTTTTCATTACATCACCTCACTGCGTGATTCAGCGATACGCTGTGATATCCAGTCATCAATTTCTGACTCAATAAAAGCGACTGAGCGAGTGCCAATTTTGACTTGTTTCGGGAATTTATTCCCTGCAATGAGTTTGTAGATCCATGCCTTACCGTAGCCAGTTCTGCGCTGAACTTCGGGTAAGCGGATAAGATTTTCTTTAATTGGTGTGATTGCTGGCATGTAGCCCCCTGTTATCTAGTCCTTAAGATGTTGTAATGGACGTTGTTTGATTACAGAGGGTATTAAAACACAAAAAAAATATTAAATTCATACTGTTATTATGCAAAGGGTATCCTCTACGACGTACAAGGTACTCTCTATTATAGAGGAGTATCATAGCTTAATGCTGTTCTCCTTTGCACAAAGAAAAATCCAGTTCCGAATTGTCACAAGAGAATAAAAAAAGCCATGCTCTTGCAGCCATTCAGAATAATATTCGGCCGCTTTCACTGATGAACTATAGTTGTTTCTATTTATAATCCAATCATCCCATACCATTTTTTTAGCTTCCCTATTTTTTTCATGTCGGCTATTAACAGCCTTGTTTATATTTTCCTTCTTCTTTATTATCGCTTTTTTTCCTTTCCCATTAAGTCATCAAGTTTATTTTTCAATCCATCCATTTCTTCTAAAATTGATGACAATTTTTCCTCATGTTTTTTTTCAGCTATTAATTCATGCATACAGCTTAATGCCTTGGCTGATTTCAACAATACATCACCTATTGTACCTATTGCAGAAAAAAGACGAGTTGATGAATCCACTTTGTATTTATCAATGAAATATACGATATCACCAACTAATGAAAGAGTTAAAGCTGCAAAGTATTCACTAGGTTCAGCATCTACAAAGCCTTCTTCCGATTCATTATCAGGCATCCAGTCTAGTATTTCGTAAAGAGCACCTATCTCGTTCGTATTTTCATACGTTGGAATTTCCAAATCACTATCATCACCTATAAAAACCAAATAAGATCCATATCTATTACCTTCTTCTGCGAAAGGATATAGATCAGGGTAGTAATCGTCATAATATCCAAGATATTCACTATGCGATGTGTATTTTAACTCTTGTACTTTCTGGTTTTCTAACTCCTCTATTGCTTTATTCCTTTCATCTTGAAAATAAATATCTATAAGTTCAAATATTAATTTTTGAATAAATATTATTTGTTCATCTGTTCTTTTATTTTCTTTTAAATGATGCCTTGCACTAAAAGCGATATTGGATAAACCCTCAATCGGATAAATAGGAATGTTACCTAGTAACGGTGAAAAATCCTCGGACATACGCCACCTCACGCCCTCTATTGGTAGGAGTTATGCCAGTCCGTAGAGGTGTACGGATTTTCGGGAGCGACCCTAGGCATAGCTTTATTCTTTAACGTCGAGGATAGTCTACTAAAGACAATTATGGCTGTCTATTTATCCAGTTAAGCACGCTTCCCAAATTTGCCATGTACCACATTTTCGCCCCGTTCAAGTGCGTCCATATAGTCGGCATACCATTGCAGCATTTCCCTACGACCATCTAAATACTGGGCGTGATTGTAGGTTCCTCGAATGCTGTTCTTATCAACGTGAGCAAGCTGTGTTTCAATCCAAGCAGAGTTATAGCCTTGTTCATGTAAGATAGTGCTCATGGTGTGGCGGAAACCGTGGCCTGTTACACGGCCTGCATAACCAATGCGCCTGATTAATACACTTAATGCCATTTCACTCATCGGCTGCGATTGATTTATTCTGCCGGGAAAAAGATATTTTCCTTGGCCTGTAATTGGTTTCATCTGCTCTAAAATATCAACAGCCTGCTGTGATAATGGAACAATATGAGGACGACGCATTTTCATTTTTTCGGCAGGAATTTCCCACTGGGATTTCTGGAAATCAATTTCTGACCATTCAGCCTTGCGTAACTCACCGGGACGAACGCCTGTTATCATTTGCAATCTCATCCCCATTTTCACCATAAAACTACCTGTATAAGCGTTTAAAGCCTTAAAGAACTCAGTCAGCTCATTAGCCATTAAGAACGCGTAATGTGTTTTCTTAGGTGTGATAAATGCGGATGCTAAATCAGGCGCTGGATTATATTCAGCCCTACCAGTAATAATTGCATATTTCCACACTTCTCCGCAGCGTTGGCGCACTTTCCTTAATTTCTCTGTTGCCCCTCGATCATTTATCCGAGATAAGACTGCCATTAATTCCATAGGCTTAATTTCAACAATCGGTCTGCTGCCTATGTAGGGGAAAACATCTTTTTCAAATGTTTCCATCATTTCTTCTGCATAAGAAAAAGACCATCTATCAACACGCTTCGAATACCATTCACGAGTTATGTTTTCGAAGGTATTATTAATTTCTCCCTGAGCTGTAAGTTTCTTTTGTTTTTTATCTTGATTGGGATCAATACCCTCAGCTATTAATCTCTTGGCTTCATCGCGTTTCTTTCTGGCTTCTGCCAAAGAGATGAGCGGAAAGGTACCAATAGCAAGCAGCTTTTCTTTTCCTGCGATACGGTATTTCAGTCTCCAATATTTAGAGCCATTAACCTTTATCAACAGATACATACCACCACCATCCGATAGTTTAAAATCTTTATCTTGGGGTTTTGCTGTTTCAATCTGCCGGGCTGTTAGTTTCATATGTCTAGCATCCTCGCAACTATGGGGGTACTTTTTTAGGGGGTACAAAAATATACCCCCATATATACCCCCTGATTGGGGTATATTGCAATAGATATCAGTAGACGATAATAGAGTGTAATTTTGGATTTTTCTTTGATTTTACTGGGATTAGTAGACTTTCATTGACTGCGGGAGATGTTTATTTGGAGCGAGTGAAGGGAATCGAACCCTCGTATAGAGCTTGGGAAGCTCTCGTTCTGCCATTGAACTACACTCGCATCATCGAAATGATGCCGTCAAATATATACCTGCTGTTGAATCTCAGCAAGTGATTATTGTTGAATTTTGTCTATATTTCAGTCAGTTGTTTCAGTATGTCTTATCAGTATAAAAAAACGCCCTGTCAGGTTAGCCGGACAAGGCGTTTGTCGATTTTAATCAGAAATGATTATTTATTCGGGCGCATTGCTGGGAACAGGATCACGTCACGAATGGTATGGCTATCCGTGAACAGCATAACCATACGGTCGATACCAATCCCCAAGCCTGCCGTTGGTGGCAAACCGTGTTCCAGTGCAGTAACGTAGTCATCATCGTAGAACATCGCTTCGTCGTCACCTTCGTCTTTATGACGAACTTGCTCTGCAAAACGTTCTGCCTGATCTTCTGCATCGTTCAGCTCGGAGAAACCGTTACCAATTTCACGGCCACCGATGAAGAATTCAAAACGGTCTGTAATGAATGGGTTGTCATCATTACGGCGTGCCAGCGGAGAAACTTCTGCTGGGTATTCAGTAATGAAAGTCGGTTGAATCAGGTGGCTTTCAGCGGTTTCTTCAAAGATTTCGCACTGAATACGACCCAAGCCCCAGCTTTTTTCAATATCAATACCAAGAGACTTAGCGATAACAACAGCTTTATCCATATCATCCAGATCCGCGATGTTGGTTTCTGGGCGATATTTGCAAATCGCTTCTTTCATGGTCATTTTGGTGAAAGGCTTACCGAAATCGAATTCTTGTTCACCGTATTTCACCAACGTAGTACCCAACACTTCCTGAGTCAGAGTACGGAACAGTTCTTCGGTCAGTACGATCAGATCTTGGTAATCTGCATAAGCCATGTAGAGTTCCATCATGGTGAACTCTGGGTTATGACGCGGAGAAATACCTTCGTTACGGAAGTTACGGTTAATTTCGAAAACGCGCTCAAAACCACCCACGACCAGACGTTTCAGATACAGTTCCGGTGCAATGCGCAGGTACATATCGATGTCCAGCGCGTTGTGGTGCGTAGTAAATGGGCGCGCACTCGCTCCGCCTGGGATCGCCTGCATCATTGGGGTTTCAACTTCCATGAAGTCTTTTTTGACCATGAAGTTACGCAATCCAGCCATGATGCGGGAACGGATCTGGAATGTCTTACGTGATTCGTCATTCGAGATCAGATCCAGATAACGCTGACGGTAGCGCATTTCCTGATCCGCCAAGCCGTGGAATTTATCCGGCAGCGGACGCAGTGCTTTGGTCAGCAAGCGCAGTTCAGTACAGTGAATGGAAAGTTCACCCGTTTTGGTTTTAAACAATTTACCACGAGCACCTAAAATGTCACCCAAATCCCATTTTTTGAACTGTTCGTTATAAATACCTTCCGGCAGGTCATCACGGGAAACGTAAACCTGAATACGCCCACCCACGTCCTGCAAGGTCGCAAAGGATGCCTTGCCCATGATACGACGAGTCATCATACGGCCTGCGACGGTCACTTCAATGTTCAGCGCTTCCAGTTCTTCCTGAGTCTTGTCATCATATTTTGCATGCAGATCTTCAGAAATGTTTTCACGACGAAAATCATTTGGGAATGCGATACCGTTGCCGCGCAGTGCAGCCAGTTTCTCACGGCGAGTTTTCAGTTCATTATTTAAATCAGGAGCCTGTTCAGCTCCCTGCTGTTGTTGTGACATTTTAGTTCCTCATAGGCCGGCTTTTAAGCTGGCTTCAATGAATTTGTCCAAATCTCCATCCAGCACAGACTGCGTATTGCGAGTTTCAATGCCAGTACGCAAATCTTTAATGCGGGAATCATCCAAAACGTAAGAGCGGATCTGACTGCCCCAACCGATATCCGATTTGTTCTCTTCCATCAACTGCTTATCAGCATTTTTCTTCTGCATTTCCAGTTCGTACAGTTTGGCTTTCAACTGTTTCATCGCCTGGTCTTTGTTTTTATGCTGAGAACGATCATTCTGACACTGGGTTACAAGGCCAGTCGGTATGTGGGTGATACGCACCGCAGATTCGGTTTTGTTAACGTGCTGACCGCCTGCACCGGAAGCACGGTATACATCGATACGCAAATCAGCCGGGTTGATTTCGATATCAATATCATCATCCACTTCTGGGTAAATAAAAGCAGAGCTGAATGAGGTATGACGACGTCCACCTGAGTCAAACGGGCTTTTACGTACCAAACGATGCACACCAGTTTCTGTACGCAACCAACCGTAAGCATATTCACCGATGATTTTAATGGTTGCAGATTTCAAGCCAGCAACGTCACCATCAGACTCTTCAATAATTTCAGTTTTGAAACCTTTGGATTCTGCCCAGCGCAGATACATACGCATCAACATACTGGCCCAGTCCTGTGCTTCTGTACCACCAGAGCCAGCCTGTAGATCCAGATAGCAGTTTGCGCTGTCATATTGACCTGAGAACATGCGGCGGAATTCAAGTTGACCGAGTTTTTCTTCCAACTGTTCCAACTCAGCTACGGCCTCATTGAAAGTCTCTTCATCATCAGCTTCTAAAGCCAGTTCCAGCAGGCCGTTCACATCTTCCAGACCCTGATCAAGCTGTTCAATCGTTTCTACGATGTTTTCCAGTGATGAACGCTCTTTACCTAATGCCTGTGCCCGCTCCGGCTCATTCCAGACATCAGACTGTTCCAGTTCAGCATTGACTTCTTCTAAACGTTCTTTCTTGGCATCATAGTCAAAGATACCCCCTCAGAACTTCTGTCCGTTCAGACAGGTCCTGAATGTGGTTTTTTACCGGGTTAATTTCAAACATATTTTGTGTCTTATACGTAGTGGTCGCATGGATATTTTCGAACCGCGTATTCTAACGGATCCGTCAAACGGTTTATAGCATTTCTGGAGATTTGCCACACAATCACTTTTGGTCATGTGGCAAAGTTTTAATAGCTGATCATACCATTCAGGCCAATTCAGTAAGGCCAGATATGCTGGATCAAAAGTTGGACATCGCGATTACCGCGAAATTCGTTGATATCCAGTTTATAGGCCAATTCCACTGTTTTGACGCTGTTATCCGGCCAGCGATGAGTATCGATATTAAACGCAATGCCATCCAACATCGGCCCACCGTTTAATGGCTCAAGCATGACTTTCAGATGTTTTTCGCCAACAATCCGCTGTTGCAGCAGTTTGAATTTGCCATCAAATATCGGTTCGGCAAATGCCTGCCCCCACGGACCACCTTCCCGCAGAATTTCCGCAATTTCCAGCGATAACTCCCCTAAGGCCAGTTCACCATCACTCCAGACCACCCCCTCAAGCTGGGAGATATCCAGCCAATCTGCCATCAACGCAGAGAAATGGCGCTGAAACAGATCAAATTTATCCTGCTCAATTGACAAGCCCGCAGCCATAGCATGGCCGCCAAATTTCAATATCAAGCTCGGATGCAGGGTATCGAGGCGCTCAAGCGCATCACGCATGTGCAATCCGTTCACTGAACGGCCTGATCCTTTTAATGTACCATCGCCTGCGGGAGCAAAAGCAATGACCGGGCGGTGGAAGCGTTCTTTTATACGTGAGGCTAGGATACCCACTACACCCTGATGCCACTCAGGATGATAAATGACCAATCCGTAAGGTAGTTGAGTATGGGTACGTTCGAATTGATCGCAAATCTGCAAGGCTTCCTGCTGCATCCCCAGCTCAATTTCACGACGGGTTTGGTTCAGTCCATCAAGTTCACAGGCTATCTGACGAGCTTGCACCATATCATCCGTCAACAGTAAAGCCACACCAACGGACATATCATCCAGCCGCCCGGCTGCGTTCAATCGTGGCCCAAGCGAAAAACCCAAATCACTGGCAGCCAGCCTAGTTGATTCCCGTTTGGAAATTTCAAGCAGCGCCCGAATTCCCACGCAACAGCGACCAGCACGAATGCGGTTCAATCCTTGATACACAAAAATACGGTTATTGGTATCAAGAGGAACCACGTCTGCCACGGTTCCGAGTGCCACCAGATCAAGCAGTTCCGCCAGATTGGGCAGCGGAATACCCTGCTGCTCAAACCACGCTATTTTACGTAATTCCGCCCTGAGTGCCGACATCAGGTAAAATGCCACCCCCACACCAGCCAACGCTTTAGAAGGGAAATTACAGTCATGCAGATTAGGGTTGATAATGGCATCTGCGGCTGGCAATGTCTCTCCGGGCAAATGATGATCGGTGACAAGCACTTTGATGCTATGCTGATGTGCCGCTGCCACTCCCTCGTGGGAAGAGATGCCATTGTCCACAGTAATGATCAGATCAGCACCTTTTTTGACGACTTCATTAACAACCTGAACACTTAAGCCATAACCGTCTTCAAAACGATTTGGCACAAGATAATCAAGATTGCGATAGCCCATCGCCCGCAAGGCACGGATACACAATGCTGTACTGGTTGCCCCATCTGTATCGAAATCACCGACAATGACAATGCGCCAATGGTCGTGCAATGCTGTTATCAGCAAGGAAACAGCCTGTTCAATGCCATTGAGAGATTGATAATTGAGTAGCCCTTTGGCTCCACGTTCCAGTTCATCAGCCTGACGAATACCCCGCATAGCGTATAAACGACGCAATAATGGATGAATACTATTGGGAAGATGACTGTCATCCGCCACCGGGCGGCGGCGGAGTTGTGTTTCTATATTCACTGGGGGTTGCTTCACTGAATTTGAGTCATTGACGAATTATTCACCATTTTGTTCCAGAGCTTCTTTCAGCGCTTTTGGCGGCATAAAACCACCAAGCACGCTGCCATCCTGAAGTACAATCGCAGGTGTTCCCTGAACACCAAACTGCAAGCCTAACTGGTATTGTTTCGCTATATCATTTTTACAACTCTTGATCGGAGAAATGTTATCCCCTTTGAAAGCGGCATCCAACGCTTTATTAGGTGTTGCACTGCACCAGATGGATTGCATATCTTTGGCTGATTGATGTTGCAGACTCTGACGAGGAAATGCCAAATAACGGATGGTAATCCCCAGATCGTTATACTCTTTCATTTCTTCATGCAACTTGCGGCAATAACCACAGGTAATATCAGTAAAAACAGTCACGACATGTTTCTCTTTTGGTGCCTTGTAAACAATCATTTGATTTTTCAACGCATCCAGTTTTTTCACCAGAACCTGATTGGTAACATTCTTTGGTACTTTGCCACTAATATCGTAAACTTGGGCTTGGAACAAATACTTACCATCATTGGAGATATGAATAATACCCTGATCTGTCAAAGCCGTGCTCACGCCGGACAGTTGTGATGGCGTGATACTTTCGGCTTTAAGTCCCATTTTTGCCAATGAGTTATGAACCGCACTGTCATTAGCAAATACATTGCTGGCAAAGGCCGTCAATAATAAGGAAAAACAAAACGCTAGCTTCTTCATCTTTTGTTCCTTTATTTCCATTTTTTTCACAGTTATCCACGAGGATGATGTTGTTGATGCAGCGCTTTAAGACGTTCAGTCGCCACATGAGTATAAATTTGAGTCGTGGAGAGATCACTGTGACCCAGCAGCATCTGCACAACGCGTAAGTCTGCACCATGGTTGAGTAAATGCGTTGCAAAAGCATGACGCAAAACATGGGGTGATAAGCGTTCGGTATCAATGCCAGACAGTACGGCATAATGTTTGATCCGATGCCAGAAAGTCTGGCGGGTCATCTGCGTTCCCCTTTTGCTGGGGAAGAAAACGTCAGATACCGAACCATTTAATAACCACGGACGCCCATACTCTAGGTATTTTTCCAACCAGTAAAGCGCTTCTTCTCCCAAAGGAACCAATCTTTCCTTGTTTCCCTTACCCACTACCCTAACCACACCCTGACGTAAGCTCACATCCGATAATGTCAGCCCAACCAACTCAGACACCCGCAATCCGCAGGCATAAAGCACTTCAAACATGGCTTTATCTCGCAGTTCAATCGGTTGGTCAATCAAGGGAGCATTAAGCAAATCCTCAACTTGTTTTTCGCTTAAATCTTTGGGTAAACGTTTAGGCAACTTAGGGGCAGATAAAAGTGCTGTTGGATCATCCAAACGCATTTTTTCACGATAAAGATACTGAAACAACCGCCGCATTGCACTCAGCAAGCGGGCTGAACTACTAGCTTTATAACCGCCATCTACCCGTTCAGCCAAAAATAATTGTAGCTCAATAGATTCCACAGAAAGTAAATCATGACCACCATATACCAGCCAACTATCTAGGGCTTGTAAATCCAGCCGATAAGAAGATAGCGTATTTTCAGCCAAATCCTTTTCCAGCCAGATGGTATCCAGAAATTGCTCTATCAGGGGATTAGCCGATGGGGTCTGTTCCGATGACTTATCTTGCAATGAATAGTTTTCTGATAAATCGTGTTTTTTTGGCACAAGCCCTCCTTTATCTCTGCGACTTCCGATCGGCTATTATGCCTGAAAAAGCAATTCTTCTGTTACAATGCAGCCCCTGATATTCGAAATGTCCTGGTAAATAATGATGAAAATTGGTCTCTTTTACGGCTCCAGTACATGCTATACAGAAATGGTAGCAGAAAAAATACGCGATATACTCGGCGAAGATCTGATCGATCTGCATAATGTCAAAGATTGTGATCCCCAATTGATGGAAGGTTATTCTGTCCTGATTCTCGGCATTCCTACTTGGGATTTCGGTGAATTACAGGAAGATTGGCTGGCTATCTGGGATCAGCTTCCATCATTGGATCTGGCGGGAAAAATCGTTGCCATGTATGGCATGGGGGATCAGATCGACTATAGTGAATGGTTTCTGGATTCGTTGGGAATGCTGTATCACCATTTGCTGCCTGCGGGTGCGCAATTTGTTGGTTTTTGGCCAACAGAAGGTTATGAATTCACCAGCCCCAAACCACTGACCGAAGATGGCAAACAATTTGTCGGTCTGGCTCTAGATGATGTAAACCAATTCGAGCAAACTGATGAACGTTTGAGCGAATGGTGTATGCAGATATTGGCAGAAATGGAAGCGCTGTTTTAATCCCGCTATATATCAGGATACTGACGCATAAGCTGGTTCAAATGACGCCACATCTTTGGTGGCATACTGTCTGATGCCACCCATAACCGAATTAACAACCGATGGCGGATATTTTCTGTTTTGTCAAAGGCGTGAAGTGTGATCACCATACCATAGCGGCTTAACCACGGTGGCCTAGTGAGTTTCCACGCCGCTTTTTGCCAATGCATTTTCTGTCCACTGAACAGCGCCAGCCTTCCCTGACACCGTCTAATGTTTGTCTGACTCCACACCCAACTCGCCATAATGATGACAAGTAGTGGAAACCAGAAATAAAAGCCGTTAGCAGGCCACGGGGCCAATAACGCGGCAAGCATAATTACGCCATGCACACCTGAAGAAAACAGGCAGCTATGACGGGATACCTTCAGTTCACAGTGCCACAGGGCCACGGGCTTGGTTTCTGATCTGAATCAATTGCACCATGCGGAACAGCTCATCATCTTCTGGACGGCCATGATTCATGAGCCAGTTAAAAAGATCAGGATCTGCACACTCCAACAAACGAACGAAAAGCCGCTTATCATCATCATTCAATGAGTCATATTCATATTCAAAAAACGGCATGATAGAAATATCCAGTTCACGCATTCCACGACGACATGCCCAGTGAATACGCGCTTTATTGTCAATATCCATGTTTAAAAAGCCTCTTGATTATTTTCATTCGTGCCATTGAAACGGCAATGCAGATGTCGCGAAAGATTAACAAGTTACCCGTCGTTTCAGAAATGCTCACGGTTGCAAAATTTCACAGTCAAAGGGAATTATCAACGATTCTGGACTGCTTTTCATCATTCGTGACAACTGAATCAAGATATATCGATAATATGCGAAGAGCATCGCAACAAATCACCTTTAACGGCCAGTCAGTAAATAACAAGAATAACTCCTTTGCATTAAGCCCCATCTCTTTTACCATTAGCCTTATTTCTCAGATAGTTTACTGGCAGGAGCTGTTATGGCTGACCAAATTCTATTTTCTGCTCAAATTTCTGCACAACTCCCATCTCCTTCAGCAGCACTTCCCCTGACTTTAATTTCCCTTAATGATTGGGGGATGATAAGCGTAACAGGCGCAGATGCGGAAAAGTATCTGCAAGGCCAAGTCACATCAGATATCGCCTCGCTCAACCAAAAACATGTGTTGAGCGCACATTGTGATGCCAAAGGAAAGATGTGGAGTAACCTGCGGCTGTTTCACCGTGGCGAAGGTTTTGCCTATATTGAACGTCGCACAGTATTGGATCCCCAGCTAACTGAATTGAAAAAGTATGCTGTGTTTTCCAAAGTGACCTTTGCTAAAGATGAAGAAAGCATCCTGCTTGGTATTGCCGGAGCGGAAAGCAGGAACGCGCTGGCAGAAATGTTTCCCACCCTGCCCGATGCCGAAACAACCGTTATTCAACACGAAACAACCACCCTTCTCCACTTCTCCCTCCCCACAGAACGTTTCCTTTTAGTCACCGATCAGGCTACCGCAGCCCAGTTAGCGGAAACGTTAGCAGAGAAATTTCAGGCGCAATTGAGCGACAGTCAGCAGTGGTTGGCACTGGAGATTGAAGCAGGCTTACCGGTCATTGACTCAGCCAGCAGCGCTCAGTTCATTCCACAAGCGACAAATATTCAGGCTCTTGAGGGCAGTATCAGCTTCAAGAAAGGCTGTTATACCGGTCAGGAGATGGTGGCTCGTGCCAAATACCGCGGTGCTAATAAACGAGCAATGTACTGGCTGGCTGGCACGGCTTCTTCTCTTCCCGTCGCCGGAGACGATCTGGAGTGGCAACTGGGTGATAAATGGCGCAGAACGGGTTCAGTTCTGACTGCGGTCAGACTCGCTGATGGTTCAATCTGGGTGCAAGTTGTCATGAACAATGATATGGCTGCTGACAGTATTTTCCGTATCCGTGAAGATGAAGGAAGTTCTCTTACCATTCAATCGCTTCCTTATTCATTAGATGAAGAAAAATAATATTTGAGGTTTTTTATGCCATTAGCTGTACCTCCTGTTGATTTCGGCCCATTTACTAATGTCATCGCATTTATTATGGAGCTGGATAAGTTAAAATCGGTTCATCGCAAAACTAAATTGCTGAACAATCAGCGTCATGAGAATTCGGCTGAACATAGCTGGCATTTCGCCCTCGCTGTCATGAGTTTTGCGCCTTATGTAGGAGAAATGAATATTGGCCACGTTGTGCAGATGGCGCTGATCCACGATATTGTCGAAATCGATGCAGGAGATGTTATCGCATTCGATTTGGCTGCCCGTGAAGCAATCCATGAACATGAAGTTGAGGCCGCCCATCGTATTTTTGGTTTACTGCCGGAAGCGCAGAGAGATTATTTTCTGGCGCTGTGGAATGAATACGAAGATTCTGAAACACCTGAAGCAATTTTTGCCAAAACGCTCGACAGGGTCATGCCGGTACTCATGAACCTGCATAACGATGGCCAAAGCTGGGTTGAGAATGGTATCCACTTTGAACAGGTTTTCAATCTGCTTCATTTTATTTCTGAGGCTTACCCTGAGCTGTGGCAATATCTGCTACCACAATTGGAAGCCGCGAAAGAGAAAGGTTGGTTGAAAGCGTAACTGTAAAAAATGACGTCAGGTACGCCTTCTCCTTGAATAAGCAGGCTGTCAGATGCAGGGAATCATTTACTCTGTCAGCCTTAAACATATTTATGTGTCAGACAACAACGTTTCTTACTGCAAATTTTCTACAGTTTTCTCAGAAGATATGATGCCATCAAGACTACACATCCTGCCAATACCACTGTCAGCCAGCTAGTAATATGAATGGCGCTGGTGAAGGAATGCGCTGCGGCATCCATCAATTGCCTGCCTTCCGTTTCAATTAATGAAGCCGCTATCACATACGCCCCAGCTAACGTTTCCAAAGCCAAACCGGCTTGTTCCTGAGAAATACTTTTCGGCAATTGCAAATTTAAACGATAAAACGCCGTTACCAATCCACCCAGAATGGTTGTACCGAATACAACACCAACTTCATAGGCCGTTTCGCTGATTGCTGAGGCGGCACCTGCCTTGGAAGAAGGTACAGCTGAAAGCACCAGATCATTGGAAACAGAAGCTATCGCACCGACGCCAATACTCAATAATGCGAAAGCAATCACGATTGAAGTCAGGTTACTGCCAACACAGGCAATCAATAAAAATGCGGCTCCCGCCAAAGCCAATAAAAGAGGTACAAGCCAGTGGGAAGGCACTCTCTGGGCAATCGGTACGATCACCATGCCGAAAACAATTGCCATAATTTGTCCGGGAACCAGTGCAAGACTGGCGGCAAGCGGTTTCATATTAAGCACAATTTGCAGATACTGAGTGGCAAAAAAGACAAAGCCAATCAGTAACCCGAGACTCAATAAATTGACTATGATCGAACCAGTAAATGCACCATTACGGAACAAGGAAATATCCATCAGCGGTATTTGCAGACTCTGCTGTCTACGTATAAATAACGTTCCGGCGATAAGACCAATCGCAAACTCCACAATAACACTGACCTCAAACCCATCACTGGCAAAATGTTTAATCGCATACACAATGCCAGCCATTGCAATAATGGATAACAAGACACTATAACCATCAATGACTCCTATCTGCTTTTTGTCCGATTCAGGCAACAAAACAGGTGCAAAAACCAACAAAGGCACCAATACAGGCACGGCTAATAGAAAAATGGCTTGCCAGTTAAAATACTGCAATAAAACACCGCCTATAACAGGGCCAAGTGCCGATCCAACGGTGAGAGTAGTCGCCCAAATAGCGATAGCTAATCGGCGCTGTTCACGATCTGTAAAAAGATGGCTGATCAAAGCCAGTGTTGAAGGCATCAACATTGCACCAAAAAAACCAAGGACTGCACGCCCGACAATTAATTGTTCTGACGAGGAAGATAATGCCGTCATAACTGAAACAATGGTGAATCCCAATGATCCGGATAGCAATAGCAGACGGTGACCAACACGATCACCGATACTTCCCATAGACACCAACAATCCTGCCAGTACCAATGAATAAGCATCAATGATCCATAATTGCTGATTTGCACTCGGTTCCAAAGCCCTGGCAATTTTTGGCAAGGCAAATCCCAAAATAGTATTGTCCACCGTGACCAATAAAACCGGTAACATTAAGATCAATAATCCAAACCAAGTACGAAATTCTGCTCGTTTATGAGTACTCACGACTCTATTTAATGACATAACCTTAACTTCTCCCGTTATAACTGAAGTATTGAAAAGATGTGCCAACATTTAGCCGCACGTATATGAGGCCGTTGTTTCACTTTATTTTTGAATTTTCGGAAAATTATTTAATGAAAAATAATGAAGAATTTATGCGACATTAAACGATAATTGAGCGTTATTAATAACAACACAAACAATTATGTTTAGGATTGAAGTGTTTTTCTAACTATAGAAGAAATAAAATTTCATCCAAACGGGCATCATTGTTGAGGTTTTTTGAGAGAGAAACGCTTGTGAAAGACGAATCATCGTCATAGTGGTGATATTCAAAATAGTTGTCATCCTTTGTTGGTTTCAAGCTATTTGTTTTAATGGTACATCTTTACAACTCAATTACATTTTCAAGATTAATGATATTGAAGTTTTCAAAATAATCAACTGACTCAAAAATAGCGATCTTCCATCACGAGAAAACCACCATATATTGAATGAAGATGGATAATCTTCCTGAAAAAGCAGTGTGAGGCATCCTCCTCAACACTGCTTTCGTCTTTTTTGTTAACCGAGATTAACGATAATCGTCAATCGGTGCACAGGAGCAATGTAAATTGCGGTCACCATATACATCGTCGAGACGTTTAACCGTTGGCCAGTATTTATTGGCTTTGGTTTCTGCTGTTGGGAATACGGCTATTTCACGGCTGTATGCGTGTTCCCAGTCAGAAACCAGCTCTGTCTGAACATGTGGCGCATTTACCAGTGGGTTGTCTTCCAGCGGCCACTCCCCTTTTGCCACTTTGCTGATTTCTTCGCGAATTGCCAGCATTGCGTCAATAAAGCGATCGATTTCGACTTTGCTTTCGGATTCCGTCGGCTCAACCATCAAGGTTCCCGCTACGGGGAATGACATGGTTGGGGCATGGAAACCGTAATCAACTAAACGCTTGGCGATATCCATTTCACTGATGCCAAATTCGTCTTTCAATGGGCGAATATCCAAAATACATTCGTGGGCAACGTAACCATCACGTCCGGTATAGAGGGTTTCATAAGCCCCTTTCAGGCGAGCTGCGATGTAGTTCGCATTCAGAATCGCAACTTGACTGGCTTGTTTCAGTCCTTTTGCTCCCATCATGCGGATATACATCCAGCTAATGGGCAAAATGGAAGCACTGCCAAATGGTGCGGCTGATACTGCGCCCAATGTGGTTACTGTGTCCATTTCCACCACGGAATGCCCCGGTACAAAAGGTGCAAGGTGTTTTTTCACACCAATCGGCCCCATGCCCGGACCACCGCCACCGTGTGGGATACAAAAGGTTTTATGCAGGTTCAGGTGGGAAACGTCAGCACCAATAAAGCCCGGCGTGGTAATACCGACTTGGGCGTTCATGTTGGCACCATCAAGGTAAACCTGACCACCATTCTGGTGAATGATGTCGCAAATCTGACGGATGGTTTCTTCATACACACCGTGAGTCGATGGGTAGGTCACCATGATGCAGGCCAGTTCATCACGATGTTTTTCCGCTTTTTCGCGTAAATCTGTCAGATCGATATTACCTTCTTTGTCACAATTCACCACCACCACTGTCATACCCGCCATATGCGCGGAAGCAGGGTTTGTGCCGTGAGCAGAGCTTGGAATCAAGCAAATATGGCGATGCTGTTCTCCACGACTGGCGTAATAGCGACGAATGGCGAGTAAACCAGCATATTCTCCCTGAGCACCGGAGTTTGGCTGCATACAAACTGCGTCGTAGCCGGTCAGCAATACTAGCCAATGGGAGAGTTGGCTGATCAGTTGGTGATAACCCTGCGCCTGCTCTGGTGGACAAAAAGGGTGCATATCCGTGAATTCAGGCCATGTGATCGGCATGATTTCAGCCGCCGCATTCAGTTTCATGGTACATGACCCCAGCGGGATCATCGCCTGATTCAATGCCAGATCTTTACGCTCCAGACTGTGCATGTAGCGCATCATGTCGGTTTCGCTGTGATAACGGCGGAAGTTGTCATGCGTCAGGATGTCATCATTGCGCAGCATTGAAGCCGGAATAGATTGGCTGCCTGCCGACATTTCACTATCAAGCGTATCGATATCCAGCATAGCATCAGAGCCAGTCAGGACTTGGAACAGCGTCTGCAAATCGTCGCGGCTGGTTTTTTCACTCAATGCCACACCAATCGCACCAAGAATATCAGTACGTAGGTTAATTTGCGCTTTCTCCGCTCGTGCCAGCACCTGTGTTTTATCTGCAACTTCAACGGTCAGCGTATCAAACCATGTTTTGTGACGCAGTGTTATGCCCGCTTTTTGCAGGCCGGCGGCCAGAATGTCGGTCAATCGGTGAATACGGCCAGCGATTCTCTTCAAACCTTCAGCACCGTGGTAAACCGCGTACATGCCAGCAATATTAGCCAGCAGAACTTGCGAGGTACAGATATTGGAGTTCGCTTTTTCGCGACGGATATGCTGTTCACGGGTTTGCATGGCCATCCGCAGAGCGCGGTTACCCGCCGCGTCACGGGAAACGCCAATAATGCGACCCGGCATGGAACGCTTGAATTCATCACGGCAGGCAAAGAATGCAGCATGTGGGCCGCCGTATCCCATCGGGACACCAAAACGCTGTGCTGCACCAAATACTATGTCAGCGCCTTGTTTACCCGGTGCAGTCAACATGACCAGTGCCATAAAATCCGCCGCGACACTGACAATGATTTTTTTCTCTTTCAGCTTCGCAATCAAGGCACTGTAATCATGAACTTCACCCGTTGTGCCAACCTGTTGTAGCAGGACACCGAAGACGCCTTCCAGTTCCAGAACTTTTTCAGCTTTATCAACAATGACGTCAAATCCAAAGGTTTCCGCACGGGTACGAACAACGTCCAGCGTCTGTGGATGAATATCATCCGCCACAAAGAAACGCTCTGCGCCTTTTAATTTGCTAACCCGTTTTGCCATCGCCATAGCTTCAGCCGCTGCCGTAGCTTCATCCAGTAATGAGGCAGAAGCAAGATCCAATCCGGTTAGATCAATAGTAACTTGCTGGAAGTTTAGTAAGGCTTCAAGACGGCCTTGAGAAACTTCTGGCTGATACGGGGTATATGCCGTGTACCAGCCTGGGTTCTCCAGCAAATTACGCAGAATAACCGGAGGGAGTACCGATGGCGCGTATCCCATGCCGATATAAGATTGATAACGCTTATTCTGGCTGGCCATCACTTTCAGTTCAGCCAGTGCCTGTTGTTCTGTCGCGCCTTCGCCTACAGCAGGCGGCTCTGACAATGCGATATCACGAGGAACGATTTTATTCGTCAGATCGTCAAGAGAATTTGCACCAACTGTCGCCAGCATCTCTTTTTGCTGTTCAGCAGAAGAACCAATGTGGCGACGAGTGAATTCACCTTGATTTTCAAGTTGGATTAGTGTCTGGGTCATTGATGATAATTTCCTGAAACTAGCTAAAAACGGCACACATAAAAAACGCCCCATTCACAACGTGATATGGGGCGATAGTCATCATTATTCTTCTTCTGCCAAAAGTGACTGATAACCTTCCGCATCAAGCAGATGGGTGAGTTCACTCTCGTCAGAGATCTTAAGGCGGAACAGCCAACCTTCGTTATAAGGTTCACTGTTGACTAATTCAGGAGAACTTTCCAACTCTGAATTAACAGCGGTAACTTCACCACTCAAGGGGGCATAAATATCAGAAGCCGCTTTGACTGATTCTACAACAGCACAGTCACTACCACTATTTACAACTGCACCGACTTCGGGCAAATCAACGAATACCATATCACCCAAGAGTTCCTGAGCGTGCTCGGTAATACCTACAGTGTATTCACCATTTCCTTCCGCACGAACCCATTCGTGTGATGAGGTATATTTTAATTCTGCTGGTACATGACTCATCGTTGCCATCTCCTTATTTTTAATTCATTAATAAAAATGTTACGACCAAAATTACTCTACGAGCGGTTTGCCCATCCGTACAAAACCCGGTTTAACCACCTGAACAGGCATTTCACGGTTACGGATCTGAACAATCGCTTGTTCTCCGATTCCCTGAGGAACTCGTGCAAGAGCAATGCTGAACCCCAAAGTTGGAGAGAATGTTCCGCTGGTAATGACGCCAGAACGCATTTCACCCGCTTTATCAGTGAAGTGGACAGTTAAACCACTACGCAATACGCCCTTTTCGCGCATAATTAAGCCAACCAGTTGTTCTGTACCTACTTCACGCTGTCTTTCCAGCGCTTCACGGCCAATGAATTGACGATCTTCCGGTTTCCACGCAATTGTCCATCCCATATTGGCCGCTAAAGGCGAAATGGTCTCATCCATTTCCTGACTGTAAAGATTCATACCCGCTTCGAGGCGTAGTGTATCCCGTGCGCCCAATCCAGCGGGTTTGACGCCTGCTGCCAGCAATTGCTGCCAAAAATCAGCAGCCTGTTCTTTCGGTAACGCAATTTCATAACCTGCTTCGCCGGTATAACCGGTCGTCGCGATAAATAAATCGCCAGATTGAACACCGAAAAAAGGCTTCATGCCTGTCACGGCCTGTTTTTGTTCATCATTCAGCAGGGATTGTGTTTTAGACTGCGCATTCGGGCCTTGAACAGCGATCAATGCCAAGTCATCACGCACCGTAATTTCGACGGGGTAATTCGTGGCATGCTGTTGAATCCATGCTAAGTCTTTGTCACGGGTCGCAGAATTCACAACCATGCGATAGAAGTCATCAGTGAAGAAATAGACTATCAGGTCATCAATAACACCACCGGAGGCATTCAACATGCCGGTATAAAGTGCCTTACCCTGTTCGGTCAGTTTGGTGACGTCATTTGCCAGAAGATAGAGGAGAAAATCACGGCAACCTGTGCCATGCAGATCCACAATGGTCATGTGGGAAACATCGAACATACCAGCATCAGTACGCACCGTGTGATGTTCGTCGATTTGTGAACCGTATTGAAGGGGCATCATCCAGCCATGAAAATCTACCATGCGCGCTCCGCATGCCAGATGTTGATCATATAGTGGGGTGTGTTTTGACATTATTTCCCTCTTTCCATTCTTAACATGAAAATGTTTTTGACCTGAAAAACATACGGCGTATTAACCGACAGAGGTTGGATCATGAATCAAAAAAAGCGGTTAATGACGCAAACGATACCTTGGGTTAGAAGTTATCACTGAAAATGAAAATGAACCATAAAATAAATTAGCAGCATTACAGTAATAACCTGAAAAACCATTCACTATCATGCAGAATTTTTGTCTAATTTATTGCGTGAAAGCGCTCAAAATTTTTAATGAAACCCAGAATACGTTCTTTTTTTATTAGAAAAAGACTAAAGTGCGAAGCAAATCAACTGAACACACTTTAGTCCAACATGAGGAAAACTAATCCCAAATGAGAAGCAGAATTAGATTTTTTCAACCGAAGAGGTTTGAGAAATCAGCCAATCAGGGAGATCATTTAGCCCCATGGCATGACGAAGCAGTTGCGATTTCACTCCCGGTAAGTGATCAGCGAACGTTAATCCAATATCACGCAATAGTTTTTTAGCCGGATTATTGCCATCAAATAGCTGACGAAACCCTTGCATGCCTGCCAGCATCACCGCTGCGCTGTGCTTGCGGCGGCGTTCGAAACGCCCCAGATAGAGATACTGACCGATGTCTTTCCCCTGACGGTGTAGGCGGCTCAGTTCTCCAATCAACTCTGCCACATCCATAAATCCCAAATTAACGCCTTGTCCCGCCAAAGGATGAATAGTATGTGCAGCATCCCCCAGCAGAGCTAACCGATGGGCTGCAAAATTACGGGCATAACGCCCCATCAATGGAATAGCCTGGCGTTCACTGACTAATTCACACTGACCAAGCTGCATATCAAATGTAACGCCCAATTGCCGATTAAATAATACAGCGTCGATTGCCTTGCGCTGTTGCGCAGCTTCAGCAGGTAGTGACCAGACAATCGAGCATAAATGGGGATCAGACAACGGCAAGAAAGCCAGAATTCCATCACCATGAAAGACCTGACGCGCAACAGCCTGATGAGGTTCTTCGGTACGAATGGTGGCGACCAGTGCATGGTGCTCATAATCCCAAAAGGTCAGTGGAATATCCGCATGTTGACGCAGCCATGAATTCGCACCATCAGCACCAACAACCAGCCGTGAAGTGAGCATTCGCTCATCGGACAGAGTAATGAAAGCTTCGTTTTCTCCCCACGCGACATTTTTGAGGGATACGGGTGTAAAAATCGTCACATCAGGCAAACTTTCCGCCTGCTGCCAAAGTGCCTGCCGGATCACATGGTTTTCGATGATGTGCCCAAGATGTGTCAGACCATTTTCTGTCGCATCGAATTTAATGCGGCCAAAACTATCCTGATCCCGGACTTCCATACCCTGATAAGCACTAGCTCGCATCGCAGTAATGTGCTGCCAGACACCAAGATGAGTTAATAACCGCTCACTGGCTGCATTGATGGCAGAAACACGCAGCGCATGTTCGTCGTTAGCATGAAACGTGCCTGTCGGTGGGTACTCTTCTACAATCGCGATGCGCAAGCCGCTACCCTGCAAACCACAGGCCAGCGCAAGGCCAACCATACCGCCCCCTGCGATCACCACATCAAATGATTGCATGTTTTTCTTTCCTCTTAATCTGCCTTATTCTGCCGATGAGTGATGGGTAACCCAACCCAGTGTCTGACGAGCAAATAAGTCCCGCAACGGGGACAACGTTTCCATCGTCATCAGGCCAAGGTTACGCCCTATCTTCAAAGGGAAATAGTCATTGGCGAATATTCTGACCAGCCCATCCGTAATGCCAATCGTTGTTTCACGATCGGTATGGCGTTGCTGCTGGTAACGAGCCAAAACATCATAAGCACCAATATCTTGCCCTGAATCTGCCGCCGCTGAAATGACTTGTGCCAGTGTCATAACATCACGCATTCCTAAGTTAAAACCCTGCCCGGCAATCGGATGTAACGTTTGGGACGCATTACCTACCAACGCCAGACGATGACTGATCTGCTGGCTGGCAGTGGATAAAGCCAGTGGATAACTATGCCGTTGACCCGTTTCCAGCATCTTACCCAAACGCCAGCCAAAGGCTTTTTGCAATTGTTGAAGAAATTCCTCATTACTCCAGCCGTTGATTTCCGTCTGTTTTTCCAGTGGGTGGCACCATACCAAAGCGCTGCGACCTTCAGACATGGGCAACAATGCCAGCGGGCCGTGCTCGGTAAAACGTTCAAATGCCCGTCCCTGAGGATGTTCAGATGTCAGGACATTGGCAATCATGGCAACCTGACCGTAAGTTTGCTGCTGCCACGGAATATTGCACGCTTTCGCCACGGCAGAATGGCTTCCGTCGGCAGCAACCAACAACTCTCCCGTGATCTTTTCGCCATTGTCCAGCTTGACCACAACCGAAGTATCCAGACGCTCAACGGAATTCACTTTAGCCGGACAGTGAAGTTTGACATTAGGTGCCTGTCTTAACAGATTAAACAGACGAATCCCGGCATCGTGTAATTCAATGACATTACCCAATGCCGGAATAGCATAGTCATCGGCTCGAATGTTAACAAAACCGCTATGGCCTCGATCGCTGACATGAACGTGAGTAATTGGGGTGACACAATCTTTCAGCACAGGCCAGACACCTATTTGGTTCAGGCGCTGACATGTGCCATAAGCCAAGGCAATAGCTCTTGCATCAAAACCCGGATGTTCTTGTGTTGGTTCTGTCGATTCAATCAAAGAGACCTGTAACTGCCCCCGACTTAAGGAAGAGATAGCCAGCGCCAGTGTTGCACCAGCCATTCCTCCTCCCACAATAATCACGTTCATTATGATTTCCTGATTACAGTAATTTTAATTCTGTTTCGCCTGTGCCATCAGTGCTTCAATTTCATCCGGATCTTTCACGACATGCTCGGTCAGATTCTCATTGCCTACTTCCGTAATTACAATATCGTCTTCAATGCGGATGCCAATACCACGGTATTCCGGTGGTACATCAGCATCCGGCGCGATATAAAGCCCTGGTTCAACAGTCAGCACCATGCCGGGTTCCAGAATGCGATCGCGATCTATGCCATAATGCCCGACATCGTGCACATCCAATCCCAGCCAATGACTTAAACCATGCATGAAAAATTGACGATGAGCATTGGTCTCGATCAATTGTTCTACTTCGCCATGCATGATCCCCAATTTGACCAGCCCTTCAACCATGATGCGCACCACATGCTCCGTCACTTTACGGATACTGGTGCCCGGCCTGTACAGTTCAAGGGAGACATTGATAGATTGCAGCACGATGTCATAAATTTCTCGCTGGGGACGGGTGAATTTGCCGTTAACCGGGAATGTCCGCGTAATGTCGCCGGCATATCCTTCATATTCACAACCCGCGTCGATCAATACCAGATCGCCCTCTTTCATGCGGCGCTCGTTTTCTGTGTAATGCAGAATACAGGCGTTTTCTCCTGCACCAACGATGGTGTTATAAGCAGGATAACGTGCGCCCTGACGAGTAAATTCATGATGGATTTCAGCCTCAAGCTGATATTCAAACATGCCTGGGCGACAATTCTGCATGGCTCTTGTATGAGCCTTCGCACTGATGTCGCCTGCCTTGCGCATGATGTCCAGTTCGGCTGCCGATTTGAACAATCGCATTTCATGCAGCCACGGACGCCAATCTGCCATCATTGATGGTGCACTGAGGTTACGACGGTTATTCTTCCGCAATGTATCCAAGGCGCTGAATACGATATTGTCAGCGTATTCAAACTCCCCCTGGGCATGATAAACCACGTCCAAACCATTCAGTAGCAGATAAAGCTGTTTACTGAGATCATCAAATGGCAGGGCGCGATCCACCCCAAGTTTTTCCAATGCAGCATCCTGACCAATCCGACGACCAAACCAAATTTCCGCAGTTAGATCACGAACACGGTTAAACAACACGCTATGGTTGTGGTTTTCATCACTTTTGATCAGAACAAGAACCGCTTCCGGCTCGTTGAACCCAGTCAAGTAAAGAAGATCACTGTGCTGGCGATAGGGATATTCACAATCTGAATTACGCCTCGCAGGCGGGGCTGCAAAAATAATGGCTGCACTGGCCGGTGCCATTTTTGACAATAATGCCTGACGACGGGACAAATATTCTTGTTTAGTCATACCCTCTCCTGCGATTTGATTATTATTAGTTGGTTAACCGCCAATCAGTGTAGCGTTGGCTTTTCATTTTTTTTCACGCTATTTGCCGTTTTCGGTGTCGCCAAGGCAATGTAGCAGAGTTGTACTGCAACACGGACGTACTCCAATACTTCTTCCAGAGCTTGGGATAGTTCTTCCTGATCTTCGTCTTCGTCGTATCCCAACATACCGATGTTACGTAAATCAGTAATGACTTCCTGTATTTCCTGTTTTTCTGTCAGCTTCGGATTCGCCACGCCTAATCCCAACAGGAAATGATTTACCCATCCCGCCAACGCATCAGCACAGTCAAAAACACTCGCCTCATCATCAGGAAGCAGTAGATTAAAAGCAAAATCACTATCATCAAGTGATTCAAAGGTTGTTTCGTACAATTCCCTAATCGGCTGTGCCAACACCTGTGAAAATGCAAGGCCATCATTAGTCAGATCATGCATTAGTGTCTGCCAGCTACTGTCATGATTTCCACCACATAATAGGCCACTGATTAGACCGTGCATTTCGGCGGCTGTCAGCGCAACTGACTGTTGATGCAAAATTTCATCAAATGATTGATAATTAGGTAATGAGTTTTGTATAGACATGTATATTGATCATCGTTGGCGATATAAGTTCATGCTATGCTACCATCAAGGGGAGTCGCTATACCAGACAGCACACACCGATATAAGGAGGGTTGCCTTTTGGTATTGTACGGTAATGATTGTTGTCGGCCTTGTTTTAATACCAAAATCTGCTTTTATGCCAGAATCAAGGTATCGGCACAGTAATAAATCAGGAAGGTGTCATGTCTGCACAACCAGTAGATATTCAGATTTTTGGGCGATCATTACGTGTCAATTGTCCACCAGAGCAGGTAGAGGCTTTGCAAGCTGCTGCGAAGGAACTTGATCAGCGTTTGCATAACCTCAAAGAACGCACCAGAGTAACGAACACTGAGCAACTGGTTTTTATTGTGGCGCTGAACGTTTGTCACGAGTTAGCACAGGAAAAGATGAAAACCCGTGATTACTCCTACAATATGGAACAAAAAATAAAAATGCTCCAGCAGACTATTGAACAAGCTTTGTTAGAACAAGGTAAAATTACCTGACCTCCTAGCTGTCAATAAACTGATCCTTGTTGATAAATCAGGCAGTAGTCACTATACATGAATATAAGCAGTTGCTTTCTCCATTTAGTTCCATACAATAGGCTCTATTGCGTTGCTTAAAGCCTGATGAATGGATCCTGACAGATAGGTTCTTGACGGATGAATTCTTAACTGATTGGTTTAAGCGCTACAAAATTTCTCTGAGGTGTGCGTGAGCAGGTAAGTCCCCTGAGCCGATATTTCATACCTATAGAATGTGGTGCTCCGTTTCTTGTGAGCATGCTTGGCTAGACCAAGAAGCCTAATAGGGGCGACACTACGTTCACCTTGAACCAAGGGTTCAAGGGTTACCACCTGCCGCGGCATCTTGGAGAACCCCCTTATTTATCTGTTTTGTATCCTTTTCTGCATTAATAGGCAGGTTTCATGCAATCAGATCCTTTTTTATCTCTCCGAAAATCCATAAGAAAACAAATTCGACAGTTACGTCACAATCTATCCCCAGAACAGCAATCGCGATTTGCCCAGCAAGTCGCTCAAAATGCCATGTCTCACCCCAAGATCCAGCAGGCAAACAAAATTGCCCTGTATCTCGCCTTTGATGGTGAATTAGACACCCGACCGCTGATTCAGCAGCTTTGGCAACAAAATAAACAAGTTTATCTGCCCGTATTGCACCCATTCAATCAGCATCATCTGCTGTTCCTGCATTACCATGCTGAGACTTCCCTCAACTGCAATCGTTTTAACATAGAAGAACCACCATTAGATGTCCGGCAGGTTTTGCCCGTCTCTGAGCTTGATGTGATGTTTATTCCACTGGTGGCTTTTGATAGCACAGGGCAACGTTTGGGGATGGGAGGCGGTTTCTACGACAGAACGCTCGCCAAATGGCAACAGCAAAATTTTTATCCGATTGGGTTGGCGCACGATTTCCAATTAGTTAATTCCTTGCCAAGTGCCAGTTGGGATATTCCTCTGCCAGAAATCATTACGCCTGAAAAAATATGGCGCTGGTAATGACAGTTTATCCTTTTCAGGGGCTATTGTTTCTACGATAGCCCCATTTTTCATAGTATTCGCCCAGGCAATCAGTAAAGCAGACGAGAGCGGATCGTGCCAGGCAGAGCTTTCAGGTTTTGCAGAACCATTTCAGCCTGAGCCGAATTTTGCGTCGTGATATCAATGACCACATAGCCAATATCTCCGTTGGTACGCAGGTATTGTGCCTCAATATTGATTTCCTGATCGGTGAAAACTTGGTTGATGCTAGTCAAAATGCCAGGACGGTTCTCATGGATATGCAGTAGTCGGTGAGTATCTTTGGCATGAACAGGCAGTGAAACTTCAGGGAAGTTGACCGCTGACAGCGTAGAACCATTGTCAGAATATTTGACCAGTTTACCCGCGACTTCGTAACCAATATTCTCTTGGGCTTCTTGTGTTGATCCACCAATATGCGGAGTCAGCAGTACATTATCAAATTTGCTCAGAGGCGAGATGAAAGGCTCATTGTTCGTTGCAGGTTCACTCGGAAACACATCAAGTGCCGCACCGGAAAGGTGCTCGCTCTCTAGCGCGTCATGGAGTGCAGGAATATCCACTACCATGCCACGTGAGGCATTAATCAGGATTGCACCCGGCTTCATCAGCTCCAGCTCTTCCACACCGATCATGTTTTTTGTTGAGCCTGTTTCAGGTACATGCAAGCTGACAACATCGCTCATATTCAGCAGTTCAGACAGATGATGTACTTGTTGTGCATTTCCTAACGGCAGTTTATTTTCAATATCATAGAAATGAACATTCATGCCGATATTTTCAGCCAAAATGCCAAGCTGTGTACCGATATGGCCGTAACCAATAATGCCGAGCTTCTTACCTCGCGCTTCATAACAGCCTTTGGCCTGTTTATCCCATATTCCTCTGTGTGCTTTCGCATTTGCAACAGGAATACGACGTAATAGCAACAGTAACTCACCCAATACCATCTCCGCCACGGAACGTGTATTGGAGAATGGTGCGTTAAATACAGGAATACCACGTTTTTCAGCCGCTTTCAGGTCAACCTGATTGGTGCCGATGCAGAAACATCCCACAGCAACCAACTTTTCAGCCGCTTCAAAAATTTCTTCAGTCAATTGAGTACGAGAACGGATACCCACAAAGCGAGCATCACGAATCGCTTCTTTCAATTCTTTAGGTTCCAACGCCCCTTTGTGATATTCAATATTGCTGTATCCCGCCGCCCGCAGGTTATCAACTGTGCTCTGATGAACGCCTTCCAGTAGCAAAAATTTAATCTTATCCTTTTCTAAAGATACCTTGACCATTTGCCCGCCCTATCGTTGTCTTAATTTTCAGAATATCCATAATGAATTCCACCAAAATAACAAAAAAAACAGCAACGGCAATACAATCGTTTGCTCACGCAACAGGGTAAATCGAAGTAAAAGAGTTGTTATACGTAGTAATATGACTTGTTACAGCCTAAAAACAGAACTTTGAGGAATTTTTAGGCTAGGATGTGATATATCTCACTAAATTTCCATTTTTTAAAAAAACATGGAAATATTTTAAGGGCAGATTATTCTGCCCCAATAGACGATTATTCTGCGATCGTTTTAACGCCATCTGCTGTCCCAACCAGCACCACATCAGCACCACGATTGGCAAATAGGCCGACCGTCACCACGCCAGTGATGCCATTTATTTTATTTTCCAACGCAACGGGATCAAGAATAACAAGATTATGAACATCCAGAATAACATTGCCATTATCCGTGACCACATTCTGGCGATAAACTGGGGTTCCACCTAATTTCACCAGTTCACGAGCAACATAAGAGCGCGCCATTGGGATAACCTCAACCGGCAGCGGGAATTTACCCAGCACATCGACTTGTTTTGATTCATCGATGATACAAATAAATTTCTTTGCAACAGCGGCAATAATTTTTTCTCGCGTCAATGCTGCGCCGCCTCCCTTGATCATATGCATATGGCCATTGATTTCGTCAGCACCATCAACATAAATATCCAAGCTATCAACTTCATTACAGTCAAAAACGGGAATGCCCAGACTTTTTAACTTTTCAGTCGATGCTTCCGAGCTGGACACTGCGCCTTCGATTTGATTTTTGATTGTCCCTAATGCATCAATGAAATGCGATGCCGTTGAACCTGTACCAACACCTACGATTGTGCCAGGCTTGACGTATTCCAGTGCTGCCCAACCTACTGCTTTTTTCAGTTCGTCCTGCGTCATATCAATCACAGCCTATAATCGGTTACAAGGAAAAATGCGGCCACCAGTATAAACAATATTTTGCCTCACCCGGCGAAAAAATATGGCATAGTGCTGTGCAGCACAAAAAAATATAGAACCCTATGGCACAGAAAACCGAGCAAGAATGGAGAATCTGATTTTCAATGAAACGTCCTGATTACCGATCCCTACAAGCGTTGGATACAGTGATCCGAGAACGCGGTTTCGAGCGTGCGGCGCAAAAACTCTGTATCACCCAGTCAGCGGTATCCCAACGTATCAAGCAATTGGAGAATATGTTTGGGCAGCCCTTATTAGTACGCACCGTTCCCCCCCACCCTACAGAACAAGGACAAAAACTGCTCGCACTATTACATCAGGTAGAATTGCTGGAAGCACAATGGCTCGGCGATGAAAATGGTAACGATATCCCGTTACTGCTCTCACTTGCAGTCAATGCCGACAGTTTGGCAACGTGGCTCTTGCCAGCTCTCCATCCTGTTTTATCCGATGTCCCTATCCGACTCAATATTCAGGTAGAAGATGAGACCCGTACTCAAGAAAGTTTGCGGCGCGGAGAAGTCGTCGGGGCTATCAGTATTCAATCACAGCCACTGCCAAGCTGCCTGGTGGATAAATTAGGTGCCCTCGATTATCTGTTTGTGGCATCGCCTAAATTCGCTGAACGATTCTTTCCGAATGGCGTCACTCGTTCAGCTTTACTAAAAGCCCCTGCGGTTGCATTCGACCATTTGGATGATATGCATCAGGCATTTTTACAGCAGCATTTTGATTTATCACCGGGCAGTGTTCCCTGCCATATTGTGAATTCCTCTGAAGCATTCGTTCAATTAGCAAAACAAGGCTCGACATGCTGCATGATCCCACACCTGCAAATCGACAAAGAGCTGAAAGCCGGCGAATTAATTGATTTAACCCCAGGGCTATGTCAGCGCCGTATGCTTTATTGGCACCGTTTTGCTCCAGAAAGTGGCGCGATGAGAAAAGTCACTGACACCCTACTGAAACTAGGGCGCCAGATGTTACGTCAGGAAGATGAAATTAGTTAGCGTTGCAATTCAAAAACCGCTTCAACCTGATCAGAGAATTCGATGCTTTGTGGTTCATAAGTTTCACTGGCTGAATCCTCAGCGGGAGCTGCGGCCATAAGCGCTGACCTGTATTTCATGCGGCTCATTGGAAAAGGCACGGCTTCAGGGGAACGATAAGTGACGCTATACACAGGGCCTAACTTGCTGTTGAAGCCTTTTGCCAGTGCAGTCGCCTGCTGAATCGCATTTTCAATGGCTTTCTGTCTCGCTTCATCACGATAACGCTGTGGATTATCGACACTAAACTGCACTGAACTGATTTCATTCAATCCTGCTTTCAATGCACCATCCAATAATGTACTCAGTTGATCCAACTGACGAACTTTGACTTCAACTGAACGTGATGCACTATAACCCGTAATAGTTGATTTACCCGTCTTTTGTTCGTATTGATATTCGGGCTGAGTGCGTAAATTGGCCGCATTAATCTCTTTCTTGTCAATACCATTGGTTTTCAAGAAATCAAAATATTTTGCGACGCGTTCATCCACTTTTTGCTTTGCGTCTGCCGCACTTTTTTGAGTCACTTTCACATGGATCATCAAAGTCGCTATATCCGGCGCTGCTTTGATGATCGCATTACCAGAAGTTGATATATGTGGGGCGGGGGGTAATTCAGCAGCAGAAGCAGCCATACAGGACAAACTTCCTACTGCCATCATTGCAGCGAATACCAGTGATTTATGTTTCACAAAACCTCCTTCGGATACAGCAAGTAAACAGGCACTTCTTACAGTTTACAGTAAGACAAAGCACTTTCCAGAAACATTAGCACACTATCTATAAAGTAGTATGTAACTCAATAAAACATCTGTAATCCCTGTTTGAGCAAACTCCATGCGATATACCACATCACACAACCAACAAAGAGGTTAATGATTCTTTGTGATCGAGGCTGATTGAGTACGGGTGAAAACCAGGCAGCCAGAATTGACAATGCAAAAAACCAGCTTATGGATGCCGTAGCAGCCCCAACGGTAAACCACGGCCTAAGTTCCGATGACAGTCCTCCTCCCACGCTACCTAATACCACGAAGGTATCCAGATAAACGTGCGGATTCAGCCACGTTACGGCAAATAGCGTCACTATGACTCGCCAGCGGTTCTGGACGACATTCTCTGAACGGGAGAGTTTGATATCCGCCGATAACGCCACTCGAAAAGCACTCCATCCATACCATAGCAAAAATGCCACTCCGCCCCACGTCACCGCTTGCAGCAGGAATGCCGATTGCCCAAGCAAAGCACTTCCTCCAAATACCCCCGCCGTGATAAGGACAATATCGCTGGTGGCACATAACGTTGCGCTCATTAAATGAAACTGTTTTCTACTTCCCTGCTGCATCACAAAAACATTTTGTGGTCCAAGCGGGAGGATCATGGCAGCACCAAGAAAAAAGCCCTGTATAAATGTCGAAAGCATGCAGAAACCCCTAATAATGACTCAATTAGCTATGTTATATGCATATTAGGAAAGATCATATATGAGTAAAAATGAATAATTCTTATTCATCATTAGATAATTTAATAATAAATATCAATAATATAGTCAAATATCAGCATGATGGAAGAAGAAGCAGGTAAAACTGCTTAAGCTTGGTGTGAGAATTTTCACTGCTCACACCAAGCTACTTTTATTATTGGTCTATCTTCTTCTGTAAGGCAGCTTGCTGCTGATGCAGATAGACATCCATTTGTGGGAATGGAATGCTGATATTGTGCTGATCCAGAGTACGTTTGAAACCTTCCATCAGATCCCAGTAAACACTCCAGGCCTCATCATTACTTGTCCATACGCGCACAATAAAGTTCAGTGATGAAGGTGCCATTTCGTGCAGACGAATGGTAATACCTTTTTCATGTTGAATGCGTTTATCCGCTTTAACCACATCACCCAGCACTCTTTTCACTTCATCAATATCCGCGTTATAAGCAACACCAACCATAATCTGAGTACGACGGTTCGGCTCACGGCTGGTATTGATAATGTCGTTCGCAATAATCTTTCCGTTAGGGATCACGATGATACGATCATCACCACTACGCAGGGTTGTAGAGAAAATTTGTACTTGTACAACCGTCCCTTCCGCGCCGCCAATAATGACATATTCACCCGTACGGAGTGGCCGGAAAATCACCAGAAGAACACCCGCAGCAAAATTTGACAGCGATCCCTGTAATGCCAAACCTACCGCCAAACCAGCAGCACCAATAACTGCAATGACAGACGCTGTCTGAATGCCCAACTTTCCAAGCACTGCGATAATTGCAAACGCGATGATGGCATAACGAATAATCGCGGACAAAAAATCAGAGATAGTTGCATCAATGCCACGCAATGACATGACGCGCTTAACTGTTTTATTAGCCAGTTTAGCAACAAGCAAGCCCACGATCAGAATGACGATGGCCGACACAACATTCACCGCATATTGAATCAACAGCTCCTGATTGCTGGCAAACCAATTTGCTGCTTTATCAATCTCACCTGATAGATTGATCTCTTCCATAAAAAGCCCACCTTTTATTGTTGGAACCTATCTCATTCAGTGCTGTTATCAGCTATAACCTCACCTGATAACATAGGTCACTATTCAAAAAATAAACGGAAAAACCAGAACTACAACACACAAAAGTGATGGAATACCGATTATGGCAGAAAACCCTCTTTGGTTGAACACTAACACTTACCTTTGATTTTTTTGCAAAATAAAATCTTTATAATCGGCTAACATATCGATAAAATCGTCTGTTCCACAAAAAGCCAGACTCTCGTTATCATAGTAACTCATCCCCTCTTCCACCATTTCTGTATCGAACTGGAGTTGGTTAGCCCTAATCATGATTTCTCCCTCACTCATCAATAATGTGTATTCATGACCGATCAATTGCCATTGGCGTTCACTGCCTTTGATGCCCGCCAGTGCTGAAGTGATTTTATCCAATACACTCAAATCACCTTTAACTTCTTCATTCAACCAATGACCAATCGCTTCATGATCCATCGAAAAATAAGTTGTAACGTGACCCGCAATATCCTGCGTAAATTCATATTCCATCATGCACCCCACTATATTGTTGATATCAACCACATCTGGATTTTAAACATTTCCGCAGCTCTCACCTCAGAGGCAGTCCACAAACTGACACAAAAGCTGCCATAAAAAAAGGAGGCATCTGCCTCCTTATTTTTTGCAATATACTTTTTTATACAGCCGTTTGGAAGATCACTTCATCCGCTTTTTCGGTGTACTGGTTCAATTGATCAAAATTGAGGTAGCGATAAGTATCTGCTGCGGTTTCATCGACTTTGTCCATGAATTGCAGATACTCTTCCGGCATTGGTAGGCGGCCCAGTAATGAAGCCACCGCAGCCAGCTCCGCAGAGGCCAGATAAACATTCGCCCCAGCGCCCAGACGGTTAGGGAAGTTACGGGTGGAAGTGGACACCACCGTTGCGCCATCCGCAACACGCGCCTGATTCCCCATGCATAATGAACAACCCGGGATTTCGACACGCGCCCCACTCTTGCCAAAGATGCTGTAGTAACCTTCTTCCGTCAGTTGGGCGGCATCCATTTTAGTTGGTGGAGCAACCCACAGGCGAGTCGGTAACTGGCCTTTATGTTGATCCAGCAATTTGCCCGCAGCACGGAAGTGACCGATATTGGTCATACAGGAACCGATAAAGACTTCATCAATTTTGCTGTTGGCAACTGCTGATAACAGACGCGCATCATCAGGATCATTCGGCGCACATAAAATAGGCTCTTTGATTTCCGCCAGATCGATTTCAATAACAGCAGCGTATTCAGCATCCGCATCGGCTTCCAGCAATTGAGGATCTTTCAGCCAATTTTCCATACCAATGATACGGCGTTCCAGTGTTCGACGATCCCCATAACCTTCCGCAATCATCCATTTCAGCAATACGATATTAGATTGCAGGTATTCAGTGATAGGCGCTTTATCCAGCTTGATAGTACAACCTGCCGCAGAACGTTCCGCAGACGCATCCGCCAATTCAAAGGCTTGTTCAACTTTCAGCTCTGGCAGGCCTTCAATTTCAAGGATGCGGCCAGAGAAAATATTTTTCTTACCTTTCTTCTCAACAGTCAGTAAACCTTGCTGAATGGCATAGTAAGGAATGGCATGAACCAGATCGCGCAGGGTAATGCCGGGTTGCATTTTGCCTTTAAAGCGCACCAATACAGATTCAGGCATATCCAGCGGCATTACGCCTGTTGCAGCAGCAAATGCAACCAGCCCAGATCCTGCCGGGAAAGAGATACCAATTGGGAAGCGGGTATGGGAGTCACCACCTGTACCCACCGTATCCGGCAATAACATGCGGTTCAGCCATGAATGGATAATCCCATCGCCCGGACGCAGCGATACCCCACCACGGTTCATGATGAAATCAGGCAACGTGTGATGTGTAGTCACATCTACAGGTTTTGGATAAGCCGCAGTATGACAGAATGACTGCATGACCAGATCCGCAGAGAAGCCAAGACAGGCCAAATCTTTCAATTCATCCCGTGTCATTGGCCCAGTGGTGTCCTGAGACCCCACAGAAGTCATCTTAGGCTCACAATATTCGCCTGGACGAATTCCCGTCGCACCACAGGCACGACCCACCATTTTCTGCGCCAGTGAGAAACCGCGTTCACTTTTCTCAATTGCTTTTGCCTGACGGAATACATCACTGTGTGGCAATTCCAGTGATTCACGGGCTTTCGTCGTCAAGCCACGGCCGATAATCAACGGAATACGGCCACCAGCACGCACTTCATCGAGAAGTACATCAGTTTTCAGCCCAAAGGTTTCCAGCAATTCATTGGTGTCATGGTGACGGATTTCGCCTTTATAAGGGTAAATGTCAATGACATCTCCCATGTTGAGATTGGAAACATCCACCTCAATTGGCAACGCGCCTGCATCTTCCATGGTATTGAAGAAAATTGGGGCAATTTTTCCGCCCAATACCACGCCACCACCGCGCTTGTTAGGCACAAATGGAATATCTTCACCCATAAACCACAGGACGGAGTTAGTTGCTGATTTACGGGAAGAACCCGTACCCACAACATCACCGACATAAGCCAAAGGATGGCCTTTTTTGTTCAGTTCTTCAATTTGCTTGATTGGGCCAACCGCACCAGCTTGATCCGGCTCAATGCCTTCACGGGCATTCTTGAGCATTGCCAGAGCATGCAGAGGGATATCTGGACGGGACCACGCATCTTGTGCAGGGGATAGATCATCGGTATTAGTTTCACCAGTGACCTTAAAGACGGTAACGGTAATTTTTTCTGCCAGTTCAGGACGCTCCAAGAACCACTTAGCATCTGCCCATGACTGGATAATTTGTTTAGCATGAGAATTGCCAGCTTTCGCTTTTTCTTCCACATCATAAAAGCTATCAAACATCAGCAAAGTATGAGAAAGCGCTTTCGCTGAGATTGGAGCTAGTTTTTCGTCATCAAGAGCATCAATCAAAGCGTGGATATTGTACCCGCCCTGCATAGTTCCCAATAATTCGATGGCTTTTTCCCGCGTAACAAGGGGAGAGGTTGTCTCACTCTTGGCAATAGCGGCAAGGAAACCGGCCTTCACATAAGCGGCCTCATCAACACCAGGAGGAACACGGTTGGTCAGTAGATCTAACAGGAAATCTTCTTCACCTTCAGGTGGGTTCTTCAGTAATTCGACCAGCGCTGCTGCTTGAGCTGCGTCTAATGGCTTAGGGACGATGCCTTGAGCTGCACGCTCGGCTACGTGCTTGCGGTATTCTTCTAGCACGACTTACTCCTCGCTCTCATTGTCATTTTATATACCCGGCTGTCTGCACCCGGTAACGATCATCAAAGAACAACCATCAAGGGTGTCAGGTCAGAGGATTTTACTCGCATAACTTCAGGATTATGTCGAGCTTCGGGCGCTTAGCATACCAAATTTTGAATGGCATGTTAATTCATTCACATAAAAGTAACATTATGCCATGATAAAATGTTGGATAACGAGACACAAAGAGAGTATTGCAGTTTTATATACCATTTTTTTCTACTTAAGCCTGAAAATGCCTCCATTTCTATCTGTTATATTTTCCTGTTATATTTTCTGAGTCAGCGGGGCTTTCAAATCTGCTAACAGACTAAGCTCCCCTTACAGAGATTTTCACCATGAAATACAGATGAAAACCTTTAAACTCCGAACAATACAATAAAATTTGTATAAACTAAAAACGGCCCCCTGAATGGGAGCCGCTTGGCACAAAGATTTAATATACTGCAAAATCTAAAGAATTATTTCTTTTTCTTTGCCTTAGGATTTGGCAAATCAGTAATGCTGCCTTCATACATTTCCGCAGCCATACCGATTGATTCATACAGTGTTGGGTGAGCGTGAATAGTCAGAGCGATATCTTCCGCATCACAACCCATTTCAATAGCCAGACCGATTTCACCCAACAACTCACCACCGTTAGTGCCGACAATAGCACCACCGATAATACGGTTGCTTTCTTTGTCGAAAATCAGTTTGGTCATACCATCTGAACAGTCAGATGCGATTGCACGGCCTGACGCCGCCCATGGGAAAGTGGCGGTTTCGTAGCTGATGCCTTTCTCTTTCGCTTCTTTCTCAGTCAGACCAACCCAAGCCACTTCTGGTTCAGTGTAGGCAATGGATGGAATCACTTTTGGATCGAAGTAATGTTTCTTACCAGAGATAACTTCAGCCGCAACGTGACCTTCATGAACACCTTTGTGTGCCAGCATTGGCTGACCAACGATATCACCGATGGCAAAGATATGAGGCACGTTAGTACGCATTTGCTTATCCACATGGATAAAGCCACGCTCATCAACTTCAACACCCGCTTGACCCGCGTCGAGCGACTTACCATTGGGTACACGGCCGATAGCAACCAGAACTGCATCATAACGCTGTGGTTCTGCTGGTGCTTTCTTGCCTTCCATCGTTACGTAGATGCCATCTTCTTTAGCTTCTACTGCGGTCACTTTGGTTTCCAGCATCAGGTTGAATTTCTTGCTGATACGCTTAGTGAACACTTTAACAATATCTTTGTCCGCAGCAGGAATAACCTGATCGAACATTTCTACCACATCAATCTGAGAACCCAGAGCGTGGTAAACGGTTCCCATTTCCAGACCGATAATACCGCCGCCCATAACCAGCAGACGTTCCGGAACAGTTTTCAGTTCCAGTGCATCGGTAGAATCCCATACGCGAGGATCATTATGTGGAATGAATGGCAGTTGAATTGGGCGTGAACCCGCAGCGATAATGGCATTATCAAAATTAATCGTTGTTGCGCCTTTCTCGCCTTCTACTACCAAAGTGTTAGCGCCTGTAAATTTACCAATGCCGTTAACAACATTAACTTTACGGCCCTTAGCCATACCGCCCAGACCACCTGTCAGCTGGGAAATCACTTTTTCTTTCCAGAGACGGATTTTGTCGATATCAGTTTGTGGCTCACCAAACACAATACCGTGTTGTGCCAGTGCTTTCGCTTCTTCAATCACTTTTGCAACATGAAGCAGTGCTTTGGATGGGATACAACCGACGTTAAGGCAAACACCACCCAGAGTAGAGTAGCGCTCCACCAGAACGGTATCCAAACCTAAGTCTGCACAACGGAAAGCAGCAGAATACCCAGCAGGGCCTGCTCCAAGCACCACTACCTGGGCTTTAATTTCAGTACTCATCATGACCTCTTAATTGTTTGTCCGGCGGGTCAGACGAAAAAAAACCATATTCCACCGGGACGTACACACCGCGAGCAGTTTACAGAATTGTAAATAACCTGAAAAGCGCGTTAACGTGACAGAAATCCCAACATGCTAGATGTAAGTCTAAAATATCTGTCACGATCGTAATCATAAAGGATAGTAATCATCAGGCCGGTTACTCACCGGCCTTCATATTACATCGCCAGACGGCGGATATCGCTCATCACTTCATTAATATAAGTGATGAAACGTGCACCATCTGCTCCATCAATCACTCGGTGGTCGAAAGACAGAGACATAGGCAGAATCAGACGAGGAACGAATTCCTTGCCATTCCAGACGGGTTTCATAGAAGAACGAGACAGCCCCATGATTGCCACTTCTGGTGCATTCACGATAGGTGCAAAGCCGGTAGTGCCGATACCACCCAGGCTGGAGATGGTGAAGCAACCCCCCTGCATGTCGGAAGCCGTCAGCTTACCAGCACGCGCTTTCTTGGATACTTCAGCCAGTTCTCTTGACAGTTCTATGATGCCTTTCTTGTTGACATCTTTGAACACAGGGACAACCAGACCGTTAGGCGTATCAACCGCGATACCAATGTTGATGTATTTTTTCAGGATCAGCTTCTGGCCATCTTCAGAGATAGAGCTGTTAAAGCGAGGCATGGCTTCCAGTGCTTTCGCAGCCGCTTTCATCACGAATACCAGCGGAGTGATCTTCACGCCAAGCTGTTTCTTCTCAGCTTCTTTGTTCTGCTGTTTACGGAACTCTTCAACTTCAGTGATATCCGCTTCATCGAACAGGTTAACATGAGGGATCATGACCCAGTTACGGCTCAGGTTAGCACCGGAGATTTTCTGGATGCGGCTCATTTCAACTTCTTCGATTTCACCAAACTTGCTGAAATCAATTTTCGGCCAAGGCAGCATACCTGGCATGCCACCACCCGCAGCAGCAGTAGGAGCTGCTTCTGCACGTTTAACCGCATCTTTTACGTAAGCTTGAATGTCTTCGCGCAGGATACGGCCTTTGCGACCTGTACTTTTCACTTTCGCCAGATTCACACCAAATTCACGCGCCAGACGACGAATGACGGGAGTCGCATGAACGTAAGCGTCATTTTCTGCGAATTCGTTCTTGCCTTCTGCTGGCTGGCTAGCCGCTGGAGCTGCTTTCACCGATTCAACCGCAAGAGATGGTGCCGCTGCCAGTGCTACGGCAGGAGCTGCACCCACCACTTCAAATACCATGATCAGAGAACCCGTTTTGACTTTATCGCCAACGGCAATCTTGATTTCTTTCACAGTACCCGCGAATGGTGCAGGGACTTCCATTGAAGCCTTGTCACCTTCAACGGTGATCAGGGACTGCTCTTCAGTGATGGTGTCACCGACTTTTACCATGATTTCGGTAACGTCAACTTCATCACCACCGATGTCAGGTACATTGACTTCTTTTGCTGCTGACACCGCAGGAGCCGCTGCTACTGGAGCCGGAGTTGCCGCTGGCGCTGTACCAGAACCTGCAACTTCGAATACCATGATCAGAGAACCCGTTTTGACTTTATCGCCAGCCGCAATCTTGATTTCTTTCACAGTACCTGCGAATGGAGCAGGAACTTCCATAGAAGCCTTGTCGCCTTCTACGGTGATCAGGGACTGCTCTTCAGTAATGGTGTCACCGACTTTTACCATGATTTCGGTAACTTCAACTTCATCACCACCGATGTCAGGTACGTTGACTTCTTTGCTTTCAGCCGCCACAGGTGCCGCCGCCAGAGCTACTGCTTTCTGTTGCACAGGTGCAGCTTCTGCTGCACCCTTTGCGGACTCAAAAATCATGATCAGTTTGCCGGTTTCAATTTTGTCACCAACTGCAACTTTGATTTCTTTAACCACACCGGCCTGTGGTGATGGGACTTCCATGGAAGCCTTGTCACCTTCAACAGTGATCAGTGACTGCTCTGCTTCTACGGTGTCACCCGCTTTCACCAGAATCTCGGTAACTTCAACTTCATCAGCACCGATATCAGGTACGTTAATTTCAATAGACATTAATCTTTACCTCTTATGCCAGACGTGGGTTAATTTTTTCTGGGTTGATGTTATATTTTTTAATAGCTTCTTCAACGACTTTCACATCAACTTCGCCGCGTTTAGCCAATTCACCCAGAGCAGCGACAACCACGTAAGAAGCATCAACTTCAAAGTGATGACGCAGGTTTTCACGGCTGTCAGAACGACCGAAACCGTCAGTACCTAATACGCGGAATTCGCTTGCAGGGACGAAGTTACGAACCTGCTCTGCGAACAGCTTCATGTAGTCAGTAGACGCTATTGCTGGTGCTTCATTCATGATCTGCGCAATATAAGGAACACGTGGTTCCTCTGATGGGTGCAGCATATTCCAACGCTCACAATCCTGACCATCACGCGCCAGTTCAGTGAAGGACGTTACGCTGTATACATCAGAACCAATACCATACTCGTCAGACAGGATCTTAGCTGCTTCACGAACATGACGCAGGATAGAACCAGAACCCAGCAACTGAACTTTACCTTTCGCACTGTCAAAAGTTTCCAGCTTGTAGATACCTTTACGGATACCTTCCTCAGCACCCGCAGGCATTGCTGGCATGTGGTAGTTTTCGTTCAGTGTAGTGATATAGTAGTAGATATTTTCTTGTTTCTCACCATACATGCGCTCTAAACCATCATGCATGATAACAGCCACTTCATAAGCGAATGCGGGATCGTAAGAGATACAGTTAGGAATAGTCAGAGACTGAATGTGGCTATGGCCATCTTCGTGCTGCAAGCCTTCACCGTTCAGAGTCGTACGGCCAGAAGTACCGCCTACCAGGAAGCCACGAGCCTGTTGGTCGCCAGCCGCCCAGCACAGATCACCGATACGCTGGAATCCGAACATAGAATAGTAGATGTAGAACGGAATCATTGGCAGGTTGTTGGTGCTGTATGAAGTTGCAGCAGCCAGCCAAGATGAGGCGGCACCTAGCTCGTTGATACCTTCCTGTAGGATCTGGCCTTTGGCGTCTTCTTTATAGTATGCAACCTGCTCACGGTCTTGCGGAGTATATTGCTGACCATTCGGGCTGTAGATACCGATTTGACGGAACAGACCTTCCATACCGAAAGTACGTGCTTCGTCAGCGATGATTGGAACCAGACGATCTTTGATCGACTTATTCTTCAGCATAACGTTCAGTGCACGAACGAAGGCGATAGTAGTAGAAATTTCTTTGGATTGTTCTTCCAGCAGTGAGCTGAAATCTTCCAGTGCAGGCATTTCCAATTTGTCGTCGAAGTTTACACGACGGCTTGGCAGGTAACCACCCAGCGCATTACGACGCTCATGCAGATATTTGGACTCTTCAGAGTCTTTATCAAAGGTGACGTATGGCAGTTTTTCAATTTGCTCATCAGACACAGGCACATTGAAACGATCGCGGAAGTGACGGACACCTTCCATGTTCATTTTCTTAACCTGATGGGCAATGTTTTTACCTTCAGCGGTATCACCCATACCATAACCCTTGATGGTCTGAGCCAGAATTACCGTTGGTTGACCCGTAGTATTCTGCGCTTTATTCAGTGCAGCATAGACTTTCTTAGGATCATGACCACCGCGGTTCAGAGCCCAGATTTCATCATCAGTCATATCTTTGACCAATGCTGCGGTTTCTGGGTAACGGCCGAAGAAGTGCTCACGCACATAAGTACCATCTTTGGATTTGAATGTCTGGTAGTCACCATCCAGAGTTTCATTCATCAGTTGAACCAGTTTACCGCTGGTGTCTTTACGCAGCAGTTCGTCCCAACGCTCGCCCCACAGAACTTTCAGTACCTTCCAGCCAGCACCGGCGAAAATACCTTCCAGTTCGTTAACGATTTTGCCGTTACCAGTCACTGGGCCATCAAGACGCTGTAAGTTACAGTTGATGACGAAAACAAGGTTGTCCAGTTTTTCACGAGTTGCGATAGTGATCGCACCTTTGGATTCTGGTTCATCCATTTCACCGTCGCCCAGGAAAGCATAAACGGTTTGTTGAGACGTATTCTTCAGACCACGGTGTTCCAAATATTTCAGGAACTTAGCCTGATAAATAGCAGAAATCGGGCCCAGACCCATTGAAACAGTTGGGAACTGCCAGAAATCAGGCATCAATTTTGGATGCGGATAAGAAGACAGGCCATTACCACCAATTTCCTGACGGAAATTGTTCATCTGCTCTTCAGTCAAACGGCCTTCCAGGAAAGCACGTGCATAAACGCCCGGAGAAATATGGCCCTGGAAGTAAACCAAGTCACCGCCATCATTTTCATTGCTGGCGCGGAAGAAGTGGTTAAAGCAAACGTCGTAAAAAGTAGCAGAAGACTGGAATGAAGCCATGTGGCCGCCCAGATCTAGATCTTTCTTGGATGCACGCAGAACGGTCATCACCGCATTCCAGCGAATAGCAGAGCGGATACGACGCTCCAAATCCAGATTGCCAGGATAAGCAGGCTCATCCTCAACAGGAATAGTGTTGATGTAATCACGACTTGCAACACCTGCTGCAACGCTAACACCACCTTTGCGGGCTTCGTTCAAAACCTGATCAATCAGGAACTGAGCACGCTCAACACCCTCTTCACGGATGACCGATTCGATCGCCTGTAACCAATCGCGAGTTTCGATCGGATCCACGTCATTTTTCAAAATATCTGACATGGTGTATTCCTTATCTGTTATCTATTTCTAATGGTTGTTTTGGAGCCTATCTTCTGGTCATACCTTTTGACGTTTTGCCAGTCATGACCGGAAGATAGGCCCTGCTATATGTTGCCGCTAAAACTCTTGAATAAAGAGTTGACGAACTGTACAGACGCAGCAGCCAAGATCTGTACAGCCAAGATTATAGAACCTACCCCATCCGGGAGTTTTAATTGTCAATGACGCCCTTGAGGATAGGCATTTATTCCTGATGTTGCTGGAGCCGGCGTAGTGAGCGCTCACGACGAGTATGCTCACGAGTCAGATCCAATAAAACTTCTTCAATAAAAGCCAAATGGCGATGCGAAGCCTCACGGGCTTTTTCCGGTTCTCTCGCCATGATCGCACGAAAAATCTCTGCCCTGTGGTTACTGACAGCTGCTAACATTTCCTTGCGGGTATAAATGAATTCGAAGTTGCGTCGGATATTTTGTTCCAGCATGGGGATCATACAGCGCAGTAAATGTAGCAATACCACGTTATGGGCAGCTTCAGTGACAATAAGCTGATATTGCAGGACAGCATCTGATTCCGCCTTAACATCACCGCTTTGCTGGGCTTCTTGAATAGCAAAGTGGCTTTTTTCGATGTGCTCGAAATCTTCATCGGTTCCCCTAAGGGCCGCATAATATGCCGCTATACCTTCCAACGCATGGCGCGTCTCGAGGAGATCAAATTGAGATTCTTGATTCTCTGCAATAAGCCGGGCGAGTGGGTCGCTGAAACTTTGCCAGAGATTACTCTGCACGAAAGTTCCCCCGCCCTGACGACGGAAAAGAAAGCCCTTGGCTTCCAATTTTTGAATGGCTTCGCGTAGTGAAGGGCGTGATACCTCAAACTGCTTTGCCAGCTCACGCTCAGGCAGCAGCTTTTCTCCCGGGCGTAACGAGCCTTCGAGAATGAGATGTTCAAGACGCTGCTCAATCACATCTGATAACTTTGGTTGGCGAATCTTGCTATAGGCCATATCTGCTGTAAGCCATTCAATGAGTAAATGTTGCTTCGGACTAGTCATGATAACTGGGTCAGATCAACTGGATCGTGATCAATTCAGCCTCAGTTAATCGGGCTGTAGTCAATTGGTAATACCAATTTAGAATACAGGGTCTTAAAGTAACAAAGTATTCACTAGCTGTCTATAAAGACCTTGAGCTAAATCATAAAAATCTGCAAATTTTAACAAATTATTTTAATTTTTATCAAAAAACTATAACCAAAAGGGATTTTCAGGTAAAAAAATTTGATGGGGTTTAATTTTTAAAAACGTATAGATAGGCAAACTGAATCGTTACAGTTAGAAATATAATTTATATTTATTCATATACTATATATATTAATTCAATTAAATTTGATAGATGAGTAATAATCAATAATGGTTAATAGGTCAACCAAGTTAACTTAGCTGCCTCTCTCCAAACACCTGACCAAAAAAATTCCCGCCAGCGTTATCCTTAACGTCATGACGGGAATTGACCTATGAAAAGTGCTACATTAATATTGATAATCCTAATATAGATAATTCTTGGATAGTTAAAATATTCCTTAGGTTGGCACTTCTATTATCTACATTTTATACATGTCCATAACATTATTTTTATTCCTGGGAGGATGTTATCACTCTAA
>NZ_JAQRFO010000038.1:0-44766 GCF_028598775.1 Xenorhabdus aichiensis | reverse complement strand
ATATTCTATATTCTATATTCTATATTTTATATTTTATATTTTATATTTTATATTTTATATTTTATATTTTATATTTTATATTTTATATTTTTGAGTTTATTTATTCTTTATTAGTTTTATATTTATTTAGACTTAAACTATTAACATAAATTAATTTAATGCAACTAATCATGAACATGGATGCTTGGTTTTGTGACCTCATAGAGGTGATGAAGATGAAATGGCGGAGAGGAAAGAGAATACCGCCAGTCCTTAAAGAACTGGCGGTGGAAACATATTAAGCTGATTCAGACAGCTCTTTCAGATATTGGAAAATCTGACGGTAGGATTTTGGTGGCTTGTTAGCCTCCTTCTCTTTTTTGGCGTTGCGAACCATCGTCCGCAGTTGCTGGCGATCCACTTGTGGATACAATGTAACCACTTCTGCCAGGGCACCATCTGAATCTTCAAGCAGTCTGTCACGTAATTCTTCCAGCTTGTGGAACAGCACTACCTGCTGGTTGTGACGGTTATTCAGTTTATCCAGTGCAATAGTAATCGGTTCTGGATCGCGGGAACGCAACATTTTGCCAATCAACTGCAGCTGGCGGCGACGGCCTTCACGCTTGATTTTCTGCGCCAGCTCAATGGCTGCCAGCAGGTCACCATCCAGAGGAATGCGTTCCAGTGCGTTTTTACTGAGCTCAACCAGCTCCATTCCCAGTTTTTTCAGTGCTTCAGCATCTCGCTTAATTTCACTTTTACTGACCCAGATTATCTCTTCGTCTTCCTCTTCAGCAGGATAATTGTCAAGCCAATCTTCAGGCTGCTTTACCATAATTTTTTTCCTTCTAAAAAGGCCGGATAAGGTGCATTTTGGAACATGACCAATCGTCCGGTGGGTGTTAACATCCTAATATTGTGTATTGTAACTGGGAAAATTGCCTGATTACCACTCGGCATTAACGTTGTGGACGAATGTGAGGCGCTTTTCCTGATAAATTATCTCTTTAATTCATTGGATTACGGTTAATTAATGATAGTCACTAATCAACATATCGCGGAACAGCGCAAGCAATTGGAAGATGCGGTCTCCCACGCACTCGAATTAGCGAAGGCCGGTTCTGATGCTGCGGAAGTCGCGGTCAATAAAACGACGGGGATTAGCGTCAGCACCCGTTTCAGTGAAGTCGAAAATGTTGAGTTTAACAGCGATGGGGCGCTGGGGATCACGGTTTATCATCAGCAGCGCAAAGGCAGCGCGTCTTCAACCGATCTCAGTCCAGAGGCAATAGCCCGCACCGTGCAGGCCGCGATTGATATCGCTCGCTATACTTCACCTGATCCTTATGCTGGCCCGGCGGATAAAGATCTGTTGGCATTCGCAGCCCCAGATCTGGATCTCTTCCACCCGGCTGATTTGGATACGGATACTGCCATCGAACTGGCTGCCCGTGCGGAACAAGCCTCATTGCAGGCAGATCAACGTATCACCAATACCGAAGGCGGCAGTTTTAACAGCCATTATGGTATACGGATATTTGGCAACAGTCACGGTATGCTGCAAAGCTACTGTTCAAGCCGCCATTCTCTGTCTAGCTGTGTGATTGCTGAACAAGATGGCAATATGGAACGTGATTATGCTTATACCGTCGGCCGCCGTTTTGACGAATTGCAATCACCGGAATGGGTTGGGCAGGAGTGTGCTCGCCGTACTCTTTCTCGTCTGGGTGCACGTAAGTTACCGACCATGAAAGCGCCTGTCATCTTTTCTGCGGAAGTGGCTACGGGACTGTTCGGTCATTTGGTCGGGGCGATCAGCGGCAGTAGCATTTACCGCAAATCTTCTTTCCTGCTGGATAGCTTGGGCAAGCAGATTTTACCTTCGTGGCTGACGATTGAAGAGCAGCCGCATTTGCTCAGAGGTCTGGCTTCAACACCTTTTGACAGTGAAGGTGTGCGTACTACACCACGTGATATTATCAAAGAGGGTGTGTTGCAGACGTGGCTGCTGACTTCCTATTCAGCCCGTAAACTGGGCATGGTGAATACGGGGCATGCAGGGGGTATTCATAACTGGCGCATTGCGGGTCAAGGGCTGGATTTTGCAGCTTTGTTACGTGAAATGGGAACGGGCCTGATTGTTACTGAGCTGATGGGGCAAGGTGTCAGTGCGGTTACTGGCGATTATTCCCGTGGTGCATCTGGTTTCTGGGTTGAGAATGGCGAGATCCAGTATCCGGTCAGTGAAATCACCATCGCAGGCAATTTGAAAGATATGTGGGCGAATATGGTGACCGTCGGTGATGATATCGAAACACGCAGTAATATTCAGTGTGGTTCGGTACTGCTGCCGGAAATGAGTATCGCCGGTCAATAGGGATACTCAATCAACAACAGCCAGTCTGGGGCCTACTGGACTGGCTGTGAGCTAGCGATGATATTCACCCGCGGCTTCGGGTTGATAAATAATTTCTAATACTTTAATCCGGGTTTTTTCACTGTTTGGCAGTTCCCAGGTGATCTCATCATTCACCCGCAGACCCAAAAGGGCGGCTCCTAAAGGTGCCATGACAGACAGGTGTTTGGTACTATCCTGTAGGGAAGCCGGATAAACGAGAGTGCGTACACGCTCTTCATTGCTACCCAAATCAATAAAACGAATTTCACTGTTCATTGTGACAACATCCGGCGGAATTTCAACCGGAGACACAATTTCAGCTCGATCCAATTCTTCATTCAGTGCCTCTGCAATGCTGGTATTGGCAAAGGCAGGTTGTTCCAACAGCGAATCTAAACGTTCCGCATCGAGTTCGTTAATAATAATTTTTGGTTTTTTCATACCACGCTCCAAATTAGGCTCAATACAAAATAACACCCCGCATCACAAGGAGGGGGGTGTTATTTTAAAAGTAATTAAATTGATATTAGGCTGTTCTGTCGTGAAAATAAAGAGATCATGATCACGAACTGTTTTGTGTTGTTAATGGAACTGGGTCAATTTACACAGAGCGGAAGAACAGCCCGATATCATTTTAAACCGTGGATTATGCGCCTGTAGTGGCGATCCTTGGGTTAGTTTCTCCCCAAATGGAAGATAACTCAACAAGATGCATTCCGCCCCATTTTTGAATGTCAGACTGAGTGATTTCTTCTTTGCCTTGTTTACCGAAGATGACCACTTCATCGCCACTCTTCACATCAGGCAAGTCAGTCACATCGACCATGACAGTGTTCATGGAAACGAGGCCGACAACAGGAGCGCGGTGACCGTTGATCAGAACAAACGCTTTGTTGGACAGGCTGGAGCTGAAACCGTCAGAGAAGCCAACAGGCAGGTTAGCCAGTTTGGAATCACGTTTCAGGATGTAGGTGTTGTCGTAGCTGACACCATTACCTTTAGGATAGGGTTTAACAGAAGCAACACGGGTTTTTACCTGAATCAGCGGCTTGAATTCTGGGTACTCAGGGGTCAGAACGCCGTACAGTGCACTGCCGACCCGCACCATATCGAATTGTGCTTCCGGTACGCGGATTGACGCATAAGAGCTTGAAGCGTGCAGAGTGATTTCGTCTCTCTTCAGATTGGCGGCTTTGATCAACCAAGCCGTTTGTTCTTTGAAATCTTTCACACCTTCGCGGATCGCATCCAGATCTTTGAGGGCATAATGGCTCATCATGCCGACCAGTTTCAGGTTAGGCAACTGAGTGATTTTCAGCGCTTCTTGTTTACCCTGCTCAGTTTTCATTTCCAGCCCGTTACGGCTCATACGTCCAGTGTTCAGAGCCAAATGGACACGGATTGTTTTGCCGTGTTTTTTGGCAAGGGCATCAATGGTTTTAGCATGTTCTAGATCGCCAACGATTTCTTCCATGTCGTAGCCCAGCGTACTTTCAATTTCAGTCGCGGCCGCCGCACGGATGCGCATTAATTGCCCTTTGAAGCCGCTTTCGCGCACGATGCGAGCTTCTTCATTACTGGTAATTCCTACACAAGGTAGGCCTGTTTTGATGATAGAGGGCATCAGTAAATCGATACCATGACCGTAGGCATCACCTTTCAGAACCGCACACACTTTGGTGTCTTTTGTCAGTTTGCTTTGTAGTGTGTGGATATTATTTTCGAAAGTCGTCGTGTTGATTTCAACCCAAGCGTTGTTAGTAGCTGCAACGTGTTCTGCCTGAGTATTGTCTAAAGAAAGCGTAGGGGCGGCTTGAGCAGTGCCTTGGCACAGGGTCAGGCCAAGAAGGATTGCCAGTGTGGTTTTATTAAAACGCATGAAGTAATCTCCGGTTTAATATTTGAACTGTAAAATGCTCCGAGTGTGAATACCCCTTAATGATAAATTTTTTATTAATTAATTTCATATGGTTAAGCTTTATGGGGGGAACTTTGATTGTAATAGGAATACTATTTGTAAATAGGCAATACTATAAGCTAAATTTATACTTTAAAATGTTAATGATCTTCTATGGATGATGGCTGGCAGAGGGAATAATGAGAGGAATATGGCGTGATTCTGGGTTGATTTTTACACTTGGTATCCATTGTTGAATATTTATAATTGTTTGCTTATTCGACAATGGTATTATTTGAACGATATATAGTCGTAAATGGTAGGAACTGCGAAAAAACGATATTTCGCTTAAGAAATGGCATTTTATAGTGAGATGATTCAGTGTTTAAAAGGAAGAAAAGGGTAGGGAAGAGTAGGAAAGTGTTTATTCTTCATCAAATCCGGCATTAAATAACTCAATAATGGCGGCCAGTGCCTGCTGCTCATCCGACCCCGTCGCTTCGACTTCAATGTAACTGCCTTGTTCGGAATCCAGCATAAGCATGGCAATCACGCTGTGGGCTTCGGCTTGAATATTGCTGCTGTTGCGCAGAATGACCTGCGATTGAAACTGCTGCACAAGGTCATGCAGTTTCATTGCAGGTCGGGCGTGCATACCAAGCCGATTTTTAATTTCAAGCCGTTTTTTGACTGTCATGCTCTGCCGTTATTATATTATTTACGTTTTTCCAGTGTGCGGTGACGTGATTGCACGTTTTTGCCACGGGAACGGAAGTAGTCCGCCAATTGTTCAGCGACGTAGACGGAACGGTGTTTACCACCCGTACAACCAATTGCCACGGTGAGATAGCTGCGGTTATTGGTTTCGAGCATCGGCAGCCAGAGTTCAAGATAGCTGCGAGTCTGGTAAATAAAATTGTGTACTTCTGTGTGGCGATCCAAAAAGGCAGCCACAGGACGATCCAAACCGGTCATTGGCCGCAGTTTAGGGTCCCAGTGTGGGTTCGGCAGGAAACGCACATCGAAAACATAATCGGCATCAATCGGAATGCCATGTTTAAAGCCGAAAGACTCAAACACCATCGTCAGTTCGCGTTCGCGTTTGCCCAGTAAACGTGTTCTGAGCATTTCTGCCAATTCATGCACGGACATTTCAGAGGTGTCGATGATCAAGTCTGCCCGTGAACGCAGGGGTTCCAGTAGGTCACTTTCTTGATCAATAGCGCTTTCCAGCGACAGATTTTTGCTTGATAGTGGATGCAGGCGACGCGTGTCACTGTAGCGGCGGATCAGGGTGTTGCGATCCGCATCAAGAAACAGCAATTGTGGCGAGAACGTGTCCGGCAGTTTCGTCAGAGCTTCTTCGAAAATTTCTGGCGACTCCGGCATATTTCTCACGTCTATGCTAACCGCCGCTGAAATAGCGCGTTCAGCCAGTGTGCCTGCCAGTTCCGGCAATAAGACCACTGGCAGGTTATCGACACAATAGAACCCCATATCTTCCAGCGCACGCAGGGCAACGGATTTACCGGAGCCGGAACGACCGCTGACTATCATCAGCACCATGAGATGACTCCCCTTTAATATCTCAGCGGTTCTAATGAACCGCTGCTGTTTTGTTGCTTCCCAATAATTTTAATCGCTATTTATTCAGTTATGATTTTATATAGCTCTTCGTCACTTTGTGCTGAACGCAGGCGGCGGCAGAGATTCTTATCTGCAAGACGCTTTGCAATCAATGATAGTGAATGTAAATGGGTCTGACACTGGTCAGACGGCACCAATAAAGCAAATAGCAAGTCAACAGGCTGATTATCGATGGCATCGAAGGCAATAGGCTGTTCCAGATTCAGAAACACGCCAACGGCATTGTGTGAGCACTCTTTATCCAGTTTGCCGTGAGGAATGGCAATCCCGTTGCCGATACCTGTGGTGCCCACTTTTTCGCGGGAAAGAATGGCCTCGAATACGGTATTTTCCGGTAATCCAAGCTGTTTTGATGCCAGTTCACTGATAATCTCTAAGGCGCGCTTTTTACTCGAACAAGGTACGTTGTTGCGTGTACATTCGGGCGAAAGCACCGAGCTTAGTGGTAAATCTGTTTCGTTGTTCATTTCTTTATTCACTTAGGGCCTGTAATACCGGATGCCTGACTGGAGGCACCCGGTATTGATGCACTGTTTATACTTATACCTTTCATCTGAAATCTATTGGGTATGTAGGTAGAACAGTGATGAGTTTATGACAGCCCCGTTGCCAGAAAGCTGTTAATGTTGTCTCAATTTACTTTTGTGTTTGGTCAATTGACGTGCCAGCTTATCTGCCAGCGCATCAATTGCCGCATACATGTCTTCATGCTCTGAGCTTGCATGCAACTCACCTCCATTGATATACACCGTGGCTTCAGCGATTTTCTGCACTTTTTCCACTCGGAGTATGACCTGAATGAGGTTAATTTTATCGAAATATTGATCCAGTTTGCCGCATTTTGTATTCACAATGTTGCGTAATGCATCGGTGATTTCAATATTGTGGCCTGTGACATTGAGTTGCATAGTGTTTTCCTTCTCTGTGTTGTTCAAACCAGTTTTTTGCGTTGGTTTGAAGGCGGGATGGATAACGACTCTCTATATTTTGCGACAGTTCGACGCGCTACTTGAATGCCTTGTTCGGCCAGTATGCTGGTCAATTTGCTGTCACTCAGTGGCTTGGCCGGGTTTTCTGCCGCGACCAGTTTTTTCACCAGTGCCCGTATCGCAGTAGAAGAGGCTTCACCTCCGCTATCGGTATTGACATGGCTGGAGAAAAAATATTTCAATTCAAAAATGCCCCGTGGGCTATACAGATATTTCTGTGTTGTCACACGGGAAATGGTGGATTCGTGCATTTCAACCTGATAGGCGATATCTGCCAGTACTAGCGGTTTCATGTGCTCTGCACCATATTCAAAAAAATCCTGTTGCCGCTCAACAATACAGCTGGCAACTTTCAATAATGTGTCATTACGGCTTTCGAGGCTTTTTATCAGCCACTTGGCCTCTTGCAGGTTATTGCGAATGAACAGACTGTCGCTTTCACTATGGGACTGTTGCCCCAACGCTGCGTAGTGTTGATTGATGCGCAGACGGGGGATGCTATCGGTATTCAGTTTGACTTGCCAGCTTTCATTTTCTTTATGAGCAAGCACATCAGGAATAACATACTCGGATTCACCTGTATTGACCACTAATCCGGGTTTGGGTTCCAATGATTGAATAATATCGATGGCTTCTTTCAGGGCGTTTTCCTTTAATTTGCTCTGACGTAACAAATTACGAAAGTCTCGATTGCCCAATAGTTCAAGGTATTTGCTGACAACCAGTTTGGCTTCGTTCAGGTAAGGTGTTTCTGTTGACAGCACTGAAAGTTGAATAAGCAGGCATTCACGTAAATCGCGGGCGGCAATACCAATCGGATCGAAATGCTGTATGCGTTTGAGTACGATTTCCACTTCTTCCAGCATCAGCTCATCATCGCCAATGCTGGCAAGGATCTCTTCGATTGAAACTGTCAGATAGCCGGAATCATCAATCGCATCAATGATGGAGGTGGCGATGGCAGAATCCGTTTCAGTAAACGGCGTCAATCCTGCCTGCCACATCAGATAGTCTTGCAGTGTTTGAGTGGTTTCACCCTGATAGACGGGAAAATCCTCAGCACTGTAATCGCTGTTTGTCCCCGAAGGGGTGCCAGCCGTGTAAATTTCATCCCAACTGGCATCCAATGGCAGTTCTTCCGGTATATCCTTCTGTTCAAGCGCTTCGCGGGTATCCATCACCTCAGTTGCCGCATCAGGGGATTCCTGACTGTCAATTTCCTCATGCAGATCATCCTGTTCAAGCAGTGGGTTAGCTTCCAAAGCCTGCTGAATCTCTTGTTGAAGCTCAAGCGTAGAAAGTTGCAACAAACGGATAGCTTGTTGGAGCTGTGGCGTCATCGCCAGTTGCTGACTGAGCCTGAGTTGCAAACTTTGCTTCATAGCGTTACCACTTTCTCCTGAATTTCTCTGGAATCTCTCCTGAATGACGCCTGACAGAATCAGGATTAAAGACGGAAACCCTCACCCAGATAAACGCGTTTGACCTGCTCGTTGTTGAGAATCTCTTCCGGGGAGCCGTGGGCAATCAACTGCCCTTGGCTGACGATATAGGCGCGTTCGCAGACATCCAGTGTTTCACGGACATTGTGGTCTGTAATCAGAACTCCCAGCCCATAGTCCCGCAGATGTTGAATGATCTTTTTGATATCGAGTACGGAGATGGGATCGACGCCAGCAAAAGGTTCATCCAGAAGAATGAATTTCGGGTTGGCGGCCAGAGCACGGGCAATTTCCACACGACGGCGTTCACCACCGGAAAGTGACTGTCCCAGATTGTCACGCAGATGGGCGATGTGAAACTCTTCCATCAATTCTTCTGCCCGCTCTTTTCGTTGTTCTTGTGTAATATCCTTGCGGATCTCCAAGACTGCCATCAAATTGTCAAATACGCTCAGACGACGGAAAATGGAAGGCTCTTGCGGTAAATAGCCTATCCCTCGGCGGGCGCGTTCATGTAGCGGCAGAAGGCTGATGTCTTCATCATCGATGGTGATGGTGCCAGTATCACGTGGCACAATGCCGACCACCATGTAGAAGGTCGTGGTTTTACCTGCACCATTGGGGCCAAGCAAACCCACGATTTCGCCTGATTTGACGGTCAGACTGACGTCCTCAACGACCCTGCGACCCTTATAAGCCTTTGCCAGATTTTCTGCGTTTAAAATTGCCATACGTCGTTATTTACTCTTGTTGTTAACACTGGAACCTTTTTCCTGTAGCTGGGAAGGCAACAGGACGGTAGTAACACGTTTACCTTTGTCACTAAAGGCTTCCATTTGCTGTGTTGGCACCAGATAGGTGATTTTATCGCCTTTGATGTTACTGTCGAGTTGTTCAAGATAGGCATTACCTGTCAGCGTCATCAGCTCTTTATCCATCTCATAGCGCATTTTTGAGGCATGCCCTTTGATGGGTTTGCCGTCATCTTGTAACTGATAGAAAGTCGCCGGATTACCGTAGGCTTCAATAACGGTTTTTTTCGCATCCCCTTCTGGGCGAGTGACAACGACTTTATCCGCATGAATGTCGATTGAGCCTTGTTTTACGCTAACATTATCCGTAAATGTGGCTACGTTCCCCGTTAAATCCAAAGATTGCCTGTCAGAATTAAGGGTAATGGGCTGTTTCGTATCTTCTTTCAATGCCAGTACGGGCAGGCTGACTGCAAACAGGGTACTGGCAATAACGGTATTACGGATTAGGTTGTTCATTTGGGATCTCATAGTGAGTCGTCACCTTTTCAATCAATTCAGCAGTTTTGTTTCGCAGATTGCCACGCATTTTCATGCCAACAGATTTCAGGCCGACACCAATCAGAGTGACTTGGTCGTCGGATAAGACATCTTGAGACACCAGATTGACGGTCGCATTTTCTGTCGTGATCCGTTGCAGTTGTGATGCATCGGTCAGGCTATCCAGCTGGACATAGCCGTACAGATAGAGCATGTTATCGTTGGTCAGCTTTGCTTTATTTGCGCGTACTGTCCATGTCGGTGTTTCGGCAGTGCTATTGGGGGCAAAGGTTGTCAATATGGGTTTGGTAAACCAAGTCAGTTTGGTTTCCGTATAGTTCTGTACATCATCTGCCACCAGTTTGTAAGCCAGCTTGCCCTCGGGATCATAGACAAAAGAAGTGGCTTCCTGTGTTTGATAAGTGGGATGCCCATCATCCACAATCGGCGATGAAGCGTTTTCATTTAAATTGGATAAGTTCCAGCCAATCAGCGCAAGCGCGATCAATGCCAGTGTTCCGATCAGCCAGGATTGAATTCTGCTCATTCTCTTTTCAATTTTAGTCTTATATTGATAACCCTTTGGCACCTTCCAGCTTATTCTGAGCGAAAAGCACCAAATCACAAAGTTCCCTGACTGCACCACGGCCACCTGCAATCCGAGTCACATAATCCGCTCTTGGCAGCAGCAGAGGATGGGCATCAGAAACCGCAGCAGATAACCCAACTTGTGCCATTACAGGCCAGTCGATAAGATCATCACCAATATAAGCGACTTGTTCTGGCTGTAACGTTAGTTTATCTAACAGTTCCTTATACGCCAAAACCTTATCACTCTGTCCTTGGTAAAGATGTGTAATACCCAGTGTTTGTGCGCGATCTTCCAGCAATTTAGCGTTACGGCCAGTAATGATAGCGACTTCAATACCTGAGGTAATCAGACAACGGATGCCGTAACCATCACGAACGTTAAAGGCTTTCAGTTCTTCACCCTGATTGCCCATATATATCAGGCCATCTGACATCACACCATCAACATCACAAATCAGTAGACGGATTTTACTGGCTTTTTCGATAATTTCTTCGTTGACTGGGCCATAACAGGTGTCCAGATACGTTTTTTGACTCATTCAGGAATTCTCTTAAGGTTTATACCACAGCTGCTTATACCATTGCCTGTGCTTTATACATACTCTAACCCTTCATCTTTCTCTGCTGGGTATATACCGACCTTATACTACCCCCGCCTGCAAGAGGTCGTGCATATGCAGTACGCCGAGCAATTTGTCACCGTCAGTGACCAGAAGGGAAGTGATGTGGCGTGACTGCATCAGGTTCAGGGCATCAACGGCCAGTGTATGGGGCTTGATGCGGACACCGCCGGCAGTCATAACATCAGAGATGTTTGCATGGTTTAAATCGGTTCCCATATCGAAAACACGGCGCAAATCCCCGTCAGTGAAAATCCCTTTGATCTGCATATCGTCATCGCAGATGACGGTCATTCCCAGTTTCTTGCGGGTGATTTCAACCAAGGCTTCACGTAGTGTCGCGGTATAAGGAACACGGGGAATATCATCGCCGGTGGTCATTAAATCACTGGTCAGTAATAGAAGTTTGCGTCCCAGTGTGCCGCCCGGATGGGAAAGGGCAAAATCTTCAGCGGTAAAGCCACGGGCCTGTAAGAGCGCAACGGCCAGAGCATCCCCCATGACAAGTGTCGCCGTCGTGCTGGTGGTGGGCGCCAGCCCAAGCGGGCAGGCTTCCTGTGGCGTTTTGATGCACAGATGGATATCGGCAGCTTTCCCCATGCTACTGTTTGGGTTGTTTGTCATGCAGATGAGTGGAACTTTTTGCCGCTTGAGGACGGGGATCAGGGCAAGGATTTCATTGGATTCACCGGAATTGGAGATTGTCAGCACGAGGTCTTTTGACGTCACCATACCGAGATCGCCGTGGCTGGCTTCACCGGGGTGGACAAAGAAAGAGGGCGTACCCGTACTGGCAAATGTGGCGGCAATTTTCCGTCCAATATGACCGGATTTGCCCATCCCCATGACAATGACTTTTCCTTCACAGCTAAACATCAACTCACAGGCCCGGCTGAAATCTTCATTAATGTATTGTTCCAGTTCTGCCAATCCGTCGAGTTCGACCTGTAATACTTTTTTACCTGCTTGTTGAAAATCGATCTTAGACATTTTTACTTCCCACGTCATCGGCAATTAATCAGTACCGTAATAATTAGAAACAAAAAGTACGACAAAATAAGCGATAAAACAGCCCAGTAACAGGACGCCGTTTAATCGGTTCAATCGATGCTTTCTCCCCAGACAGAATATCGTGAATAACACACTGGCAGCCATCATGACCCAGAAGTCTCGGGAAAAGGCCTGAGGTGAAATGGCGCTGGGTGAAAGTATACCGGGGATACCCAATACGAGGGTGATGTTGAAAACATTTGAGCCGATGATATTGCCCATCGCCATATCATTCTCGCCTTTAATGGCCGCCGCAATCGAAGTGGCAAGTTCAGGCAGGCTGGTTCCTACCGCCAGAATTGTCAGGCCAATAATCAGCTCACTGATGCCATAAATACGTGCAACCACAGCCGCATTGTCAATCACCATGCGGGTAGAAATGGGGAGGATAATCAATCCTAAAACAACCCAGAGAAGTGCGATGCCTTTGTTGCCTTCGACGGGTAATTCTGCATCTCGTTCCTGTGTATAGCTGTCTAGGCCATCGTCTTGGGAAATCGTTGTCATTTTGATCATTAGGGAGATAAAGAACAAGGCGGTGAGTAATAGGACGATACCATCTAGGCGGCTCAGGTAGTTGTCGGCCAGAATATAGCCTACAAATGCAGTAATCAGCAACATCAGCGGCAACTCCCGCCGCAGGATATCTGATTTCACCGTGATCGGTCGAATGAGTGATGCAGCGCCAGTAATCAGTAGCAGATTGGTAATATTGGAACCAATGGCATTGCCTACAGCCATGTTCGGTAGCCCATCTTGAGCGGCTGTGATAGACACCATCAATTCTGGCAGTGAAGTTCCGATTCCCATGATTGTCAAACCGACGATATAGGGGGGTATTTTCAGTGAGCGGGCAAAAACCGCAGCACCATATACTAATCTATCAGAGCCATACACCAGTAAAATCAACCCGGTAATGAGCAGGGCAATAGTCAGAAACATGGGGTGTTCCTTAAATAAAATTTATTCCGAACATAATGCTAATAATGGTTGATTTTTAAACATGAAATGTTTATTCAGCTAGACTTATATATTCTGACGGTCAAGCGGTAAAAAGTAAAATTTGTCATAACTTTGCTAACGCAAATTTGGCAATTTTTTTGTAGTATGCATGACTGATTATTTAAAAACAGTAAGAAACAAGTTTTATTAACGGTTAGGGGCTATCAAATAATGAGTCAACAAACAGCAAATCTTATTGAGATCTGCGGCATGTATTTCACTCGTGGTCAACGCCCGATTTTTTCTGATATTAATCTGACCGTTCCAAAAGGAAAAGTGACTGCCATCATGGGGCCTTCAGGCATAGGGAAAACTACCCTGCTGCGCCTGATTGGTGGGCAGATCCGCCCTGAACGCGGCGAGATCTGGTTTGATGGCGATAATATTCCGGCATTGTCCCGCCAACGTCTCTATGCTGCCCGTAAGAAAATGAGCATGTTATTTCAGTCAGGTGCGCTGTTTACGGATCTGAATGTCTTTGACAATGTCGCCTTTCCTTTGCGTGAGCATACTCAATTGCCCGAGGAGTTGATTCACACCACGGTGATGATGAAATTGGAGGCCGTCGGGCTGCGTGGGGCTGCGCACTTGATGCCATCGGAATTGTCTGGCGGCATGGCTAGGCGGGCTGCATTGGCGAGGGCGATAGCACTCGATCCCGATCTCATTATGTTCGATGAACCTTTTGTTGGTCAGGACCCTATCACGATGGGCATTCTCGTCAAATTAATTGATGAGCTTAACCATGCGCTCGGTGTCACCTGTGTTGTGGTTTCCCACGATGTACCTGAAGTATTGAGTATTGCTGATTATGCTTACATTGTGGCTGAGAAGACGGTCATTGCAGAAGGTACACCGGAGCAGTTAAGAATGAATCAGGATCATCGGGTACGGCAATTCCTTGATGGCATTGCTGATGGGCCGGTGCCTTTCCGTTTCCCTGCGGGGGATTACAAAACTGAGTTATTAGGATAATGGAATGTTGATGTTAACACGGGCACTGGCTGCGCTGGGCAAACGAGCGATCGAGGTTGCGGCCTCATTCGGCCGTGCTGGCTTTATGCTTTTCAGTGCAATCATTGGTAAGCCAGAACCCGCCAAACAATGGAAATTATTATGTCAGCAGCTGTATAGCGTCGGTGTTCAGTCACTGCTGATCATCGTGGTTTCCGGTTTGTTTATCGGTATGGTTCTGAGTTTACAGGGCTATCTGGTTTTAACGACATTCAGTGCTGAGGGTAGCCTGGGCATGATGGTGGCTTTGTCACTGCTGCGTGAATTGGGGCCAGTCGTCACGGCGCTGTTGTTTGCGGGTCGGGCGGGTTCAGCTTTGACCGCAGAAATTGGTTTGATGAAAGCCACGGAGCAGATTTCCAGCTTGGAAATGATGGCGATTGATCCGCTGCGTCGGGTAATTGCTCCGCGTTTTTGGGCTGGTTTTATCAGTATGCCTTTACTGTCGCTGATCTTTGTCGCCGTTGGAATCATCGGAGGCGCGATAGTAGGTGTGGATTGGAAAGGCATTGATGCTGGTTTTTTCTGGTCTTCGATGCAATCGGCGGTGGATTGGCAAAAAGACTTGCTTAACTGTTTTCTTAAGAGCGTAGCTTTTGCCATTACGGTCACATGGATTGCACTGTTCAATGGTTATGATGCTATCCCAACATCAGAAGGGATCAGCAGGGCGACGACGCGCACAGTAGTTCATGCGTCTTTGGCAGTATTGGGTTTGGATTTTGTGCTGACAGCACTGATGTTTGGGAACTAAATCGATGCAAAACAAGAAAAATGAAATTTGGGTTGGGTGTTTTGTCTTGATTGCACTGGTTGCAATCGTCTTTTTATGTTTGAAAGTAGCTGATGTTCGGTCATTTGGTAGCCAGACAACCTATCGCGTATCTGCTGCATTTGACAATATTGGTGGACTGAAAGTGCGTTCACCCGTAAAAATTGGTGGGGTTGTGATTGGTCGTGTAGAGCGAATCTGGCTGGATCAAAAAACCTATACTCCACAGGTTGAACTGGATCTTTTTACTCAGTACGACAATATTCCAAGTACCAGCTCGCTTTCTATTCGGACATCAGGGCTATTGGGCGAGCAATATGTTGCAATGAATGTGGGTTTTTATGACCCTGATATGGGGGTATCCATGTTGAAAGGGGGAGATCGTATTGAGGACACTAAATCTGCAATGGTGCTTGAAGATTTGATCGGTCAGTTCTTATATAAAAGCGGTGACGGTGGTCAGGCAAAATCTGATTCAGCTCCGGCACATTAATCTGCAATCCACGGCTTAGGAGAGATAGCATTTATGTTTAAGCGATTACTTATGGTTGCGCTGTTGGTGGTTGCACCATTGGCCAGCGCAGTTGATCAAACCAACCCTTACGCATTGATGAAAGATGCAGCAGAAAAAACCTTCACCCGTTTGAAGAATGATCAGCCTCAAGTTCAGGCAAACCCAGAAGTTCTGCGTCAGATTGTGCGTGAAGAACTGTTGCCTTATGTGCAGGTAAAATATGCAGGGGCACTGGTTCTTGGAACTTACTACGGGCAGGCGACGCCTGAACAGCGCGAAGCCTATTTCAAGGCGTTTGAATCTTATTTAGAGCAGGCATATGGTCAGGCTCTGGCGATGTATCATGGCCAGAACTACCAGATTGCGCCAGAACAGCCATTGGAGGGCAAGACGATAGCGGCTATCCGGGTCACTATTACTGATGAAAATGGTCAGCCGCCTGTTCGCTTGGATTTCCAGTGGCGTAAAAATAGCAAGACAGGTTACTGGCAGGCTTATGACATGATTGCGGAAGGCGTAAGCATGATCACGACCAAGCAGAATGAATGGGCAGATATCCTGCGCCAGAAAGGGATTGATGCTCTGACAGAACAGTTGAAAATCAGCGCGAAAACGCCAATCACTTTAGAAAAGAAAAAGTGACATGAAAAACCGGGAAATAAGCCAAACGTCTGATGACGGAAAGATAAGTTGGGAACAAACGGGAAGTACACTATTTCTTCACGGTACACTGGATCGTGACAGTTTACTTCCGCTTTGGCAGCAAAAAGACAGCGTTCTGGCTGAGATCAAAAATATTGATGTTTCTCGGCTTGAGCATGTGGACTCCACGGGGCTGGCGTTGTTTGTCCGCCTAAAAGGAGACATGCAGCAACGTGGCAAACGGTTAACATTTTCTGGCATAAGTGAACGCCTGGAGACACTGATAGCACTTTATGGCCTGCAAAGTCTCTTTGATGCTGATATGCCTGACATGTAATTCCCTTTTCCCATAATTATCGCCCTTGTAAGTCATCCTCTTACAAGGGCGTTTTTCTTGGTTTAAGAGTCGTCTGGTTTCCATTAGGATAGGCGACTATTATTATTTTTAACGACGAGTGTGAGCAAATTATGGATACTAATGAAATTAAAGAAGTGCTGATGAAAGCACTGGCACTTGATGACGCTATTGTTAGCGGTGATGGCAGCCATTTTCAGGTAATTGCCGTTGGCGAGTTTTTTGATGGCCTGAGCCGTGTCAAACAACAGCAGGCTGTTTACGCCCCTCTGATGGAATACATTGCTGATAATCGTATTCATGCCGTGTCGATTAAGACTTATACACCTGCAAAGTGGCAGCGTGACCGCAAACTTCAGGGATTTTGAGGTTGTTTGCCTCGCCGCGAACAGCACACTTTGAATTGAACAAGAGAATTAAGATGGATAAATTTCGAGTGAAAGGGCCTACCTGCTTATCGGGTGAGGTTACTATTTCCGGGGCAAAAAATGCCGCATTACCCATTCTGTTCGCAGCGCTGCTGGCGGAAGAGCCAGTTGAATTACAGAATGTACCTGAATTAAAAGATATTGATACCACCATCAAACTACTCAACCGCTTGGGAACCAAAGTAAAACGCAATGGCTCTGTTTTTGTTGATGCCAGTAACGTTAACGAATACTGCGCACCTTATGAACTGGTCAAAACGATGCGGGCTTCCATTTGGGCCTTGGGGCCGCTGGTCGCGCGTTTCGGTCAAGGGCAGGTATCACTGCCGGGTGGCTGTGCCATTGGCGCTCGCCCTGTTGATCTGCACATTTCTGGGCTGGAACAGCTCGGTGCGAAAATTGTTCTCAATGAAGGTTACGTCAAGGCTTCCGTCGATGGTCGCTTGAAAGGTGCCAGTATTGTCATGGATAAAGTCAGTGTGGGTGCGACTGTCACCATCATGACCGCAGCGACACTGGCGGAAGGGACAACCATCATTGAAAACGCAGCTCGTGAGCCTGAAATCGAAGATACTGCCGATTTTCTGAATACACTGGGCGCGAAAATTACCGGGGCAGGCACCGATCGCATTGTGATTGAAGGTGTAGAACGTCTGGGAGGTGGTGTTTATCGTGTGCTACCTGATCGTATCGAAACAGGAACGTTCCTTGTCGCTGGTGCTATTTCCCGTGGCAAGGTGATTTGTCGTAATGCCAAGCCGGATACATTGGATGCTGTTTTGTCCAAACTGCGTGAAGCTGGGGCAGACATTCAGGTGGGAGAGGATTGGATTAGCCTTGATATGCACGGTAAGCGACCAAAGGCGGTTACATTCCGCACAGCCCCGCATCCGGGCTTCCCGACGGATATGCAGGCCCAATTCAGCTTGTTGAACATGGTTGCCGAAGGTGTTGGCATGATCACTGAAACTATCTTTGAAAATCGCTTCATGCACATTCCGGAGTTGATTCGCATGGGCGCACGTGCAGAAATCGAGAGTAATACGGTGGTTTGTCACGGTGTTGAAAATTTATCTGGCGCTCAGGTTATGGCGACTGATTTGCGTGCTTCTGCGAGCTTGGTATTGGCTGGCTGTATTGCTGAAGGCACCACGGTAGTCGATCGTATTTATCATATTGACCGAGGCTACGAGCATATCGAAGATAAACTGCGTGGTTTAGGTGCGAATATCGAGCGTATTAAGTCGACTGATTAAATTGAACTCATATCATCCTTCGCCCGAACTGGGCGAAGGATTGAATAAGCGAAAAGCAGCGGAGTTGTCGGCTATACTCTTCATCTTGCAAGCTGCCGCAGGCGTTAAATGCTAAATTCTTCAGCCTTCAAATTCTTCAACCATAACCTTGAAGGTGAGAGATTGACCATCACGTAGCACGGTGATGGGAACCATACTGCCAGGGCGGATATCAGTGACTTGATCCATCGTCTCTGCCGGAGAAATCGCGGGTTGGTGATTGAAATTAGTAATGATATCTCCCACTTTGATCCCCACTTTTTGAGCCGGGCTTCTCGGTGCAACTTCAAAAACCCGCAACCCCGGCATTTGGTTGATATTGCTGTCTGACGAGCGAATACGGGGCAAATCTTGGACTGTGATACCAATATATCCCCTGATGACCCGCCCATCGCGGATGAGTTTATGCATGATTTTCGTGGCAAGTTCAGTAGGAATGGCAAACCCCAAGCCTTCAGGCGTGACACCAAATTCTGACTTATCAAACGTCAGCGTATTGATCCCGACTAATTCCCCCAGCGTATTGACCAGTGCACCGCCGGAGCTTCCCTGATTAATTGAAGCATCTGTTTGCAGAAAATTCTGGCGGCGTGTAGGGCTGAGGCTAACACGCCCTGTCGCACTGATAATACCTTGAGTGATGGTTTGCCCTAAATTGTAAGGATTGCCGATTGCCAGCACGATATCTCCTACATGGGCAACTCGATTGTGATTGATCGGGATCACGGGGAGATTTTTACCATTGACCTTTAAGACAGCCAGATCGGTTGGCGCATCCGAGCCGGCCAGCAGCGCCTCATAGAATCGACCATCTTGTAATGCAACAATAATAGAGTCGGCTTTATTGATGACATGTTTGTTAGTGAGGATATAGCCCTGTTCATTCATGATGACGCCAGAACCCAAAGGGCGAAGTTCCCGGCCTTCATGAGAAAAACTACCCAGATTACTGCTGTAGATATTGACAACAGCGGGAGCCGCTCGACGAACTCCTTGATTGAAACTGTATGGTTTGCCGTTGCGACTATTGTCACTCAGGAGATGTTTTAACCCATTGGGGCGTAGTGAAGGTATGGTAACCAATAAGATTGCAGCAATGAGTAGTCCTATCGATATGGAGCGCAATAACTTGATCAGCATGGCATTATTCAGTAATAAATAAGTGAAAGAAGCATAGCATAGAAGCGAACAGACACAGCTTATGCTGTGTCTGTCAGTAATACTAGATCGCGTTTTTTATCTTCAATTAATTACGCAGTAACAAGTAGATATTATCATCACCACGTAAAATGTTCAGGGCAATAACAGGTGGTTTTACCTCAAGCAGTTTACGCAGCTCGCTGATATTCCGAATTCGCTCGTTATTGGCTCCTATAATCAAATCATCATTCTGTAAGCCAGACATTGCAGCAGGTGAATTCTGGGTAATTTTATCTACTTTTACACCTTGTGTGTTTTTCACTGTGCTGTTGCTCAGAATTGCACCTTGCAGGGCAACGCTCAAGTTTTCAGCCTTGGTTTCTTGAGATACATTATTTTCTAGTGTTACGGTCACTTCCATTGGCCTTCCTTTACGCAGAAGGCCAATTTTGATTGCTTTACCAGGAGCGGTTGTACCAACCTTCGCACGCAATTCAGCGAAGCTGGTGATTTTTTTGCCGTCAACGGAGACCAGTACATCCCCTGGCTTGATGTCAGCTTTAGCCGCAGCCGATTTAGGAATGACTTCGCTGACGAATGCACCTTGTTGAGCATCAACGTTGAGTGCCTTGGCGACATCTGCTGTCATCTCGGTTCCCTTGATACCGAGTAGGCCGCGTTTGACTTCACCGTGGGCAATGAGTTGGTCTGCAAGGTTGCTGGCCATGTTACTTGGGATGGCAAAACCAATGCCGATGTTACCGCCGCCGGGAGCGAGGATCGCAGTGTTAATGCCGATCAATTCCCCTTTCAGGTTGATCAATGCTCCACCTGAGTTACCTCGGTTGATGGAGGCATCGGTCTGGATGAAGTTTTCCAAACCTTCCAGATTCAGACCACTGCGGCCAAGGGCAGAGATGATCCCCGATGTTACGGTCTGCCCCAGCCCGAATGGGTTGCCGATGGCGACGGAATAATCCCCTACACGCAGTTGATCAGAATCGGCGAATTTAATGGCTGTCAGGTTCTTGGCATCTTGCAGCTGTAAAAGTGCAATGTCAGTCTGTAGGTCACGCCCGATGAGTTTTGCGGAATATTCACGGCCATCGTTTAATTGAACCCGGATTTTATTAGCTTTCTCGATAACATGGCTATTGGTCAGCACATACCCTTTATTGGCATTGATAATAACCCCAGAGCCTAATCCTTTGAATGGACGGCTTCTTTGCTCCTGTGGAGGAAAACCTGGCCCAAAGAAAAATTGAAAGTCTTCTGGTAGCTGAAGCTGCTGCTGATTTTGAACTTCTGTGCCTGAGACATGCACAGTCACTACGGAAGGAAGAACTTTCTCCAGCATTGGTGCGAGGCTCGGTAATTCCTGAGAAGCCACTGCGGCAGGTAAAGCTGCGTTACCTACCATTGGAACTGAAGCCAAAGATAATCCAATACTGATCGCAAGTGCGCTGAGCAATGTGTTTTTTCTTTTCATTGAATACGTTCTCTTAATACCTAAGCCAGAAAGGGAAATCGTACTTAAAAGACCTATCCTGTCAGGAAATTTCATTTTCCTTGGGAATTACGCTTATTGGGATAGGTTTTAAGCATAATTGTTTCGATGCTGTTATGACTCTCAATTATTCAGCAAAGTTCACTAACAATGTCGTTTTACCGTGTTTCTTTACAGGTATTTACGTGAATTAAAATTAAAAAACAAAACTCTTTAATGCCAGGAAAACCAATGAGCCGTGGTATCAATAGGTTACCACGGCAGGAGAATTTACTGTTTTTTATCTTGAACTGGGCGGAATAGGCCGGATGCACCCTCAGAATAGTCCCGTGGAGGCATATTGGCGGTGACTTTACGTTTATCGGCTTCAGATTCAGTCAGGCGATAATTGAAGGGATTATCCTGTATTGGCATGTTTGGCATCAGTTCGTTGGAACTTTTGGCCATGTGCTGATACAGCTGGCGATAATCGCGTGCCATATTATCAAGTAATTCAGCACTGTGGGCAAAATGGCTGACCAACTCCTTACGATATTCTTCCAACTCTGCTCGATTCTTCTCCAGTTCGGCCTGTGCCGCATTTTGCTGACGCAGTTTTGAACTGCCAAAGCGGACAGCCAGTGCGCCAACGATAAAACCAATAACTAACCCAATCAGTGCATATTCCCAAGTCATGGCAACCCCTTTATTAACTTCAGTGTTCGGCAATAGTGTTCCACAATGTCTCAATACCATTGCTATCACTATAACCGCTAATTAAGTCAGAGTGGAATATTGATTATTAATTAATTTATATACCACTTGATGTGTCAATTTTATACAAATTTGCGATGATACGTCGTGAGTTATTGGCAAAATTGAGAGAGGATATGGAAAAAAGTATGAAAAATGGGAACAAATATAACGAACTCAAACAGAAAAGATGAGCGCGATTTTTACCAGTACAATGAATCGTGCTGAGAACAAAAATTTTTAAGGATTGTCATTTTGATGTTACCGATTACACCTTCGTCTCTCTATCAATCTGCACTGTCAGAAGGCCAATACCAACCTGATGAAGTGCAGCGTAATACCGTTGCCCGCCTGGATATCATTCATCACGATCTCGGTAATCGTTCTCCGGAGCAGGTTTTACCTTCAAGTGGACTGAAAAGCCTACTGGGCAGGTTATTTGGCGGCTTATCAACAGAGCAGCAGAGGCCGGTTCAGGGGCTTTATATGTGGGGCGGTGCCGGGCGTGGGAAAACATGGTTGATGGATATGTTTTTCCAGAGCCTGCTAACCGACCGAAAACTACGCCTTCATTTTCATCGTTTTATGTTGCGGGTACATGAAGAATTAACCGTTTTACAGGGGCACGAAAATCCCCTGGATGTGATAGCGGATGGCTTCAAGGCGCAGACTGATGTGCTCTGCTTCGATGAGTTTTTTGTTTCGGACATTACAGATGCCATGATCCTCGGTACCTTGCTGGAAGCTCTGTTTAAGCGAGGAATTGCCTTGGTGGCGACATCAAATATTCCACCTGATGAATTGTACCGAAATGGCTTGCAGCGCGCGCGGTTCCTGCCAGCCATTGAGCAAATTAAAAAATACTGCGATGTGATGAATGTGGATGCGGGTATCGATTATCGGTTGCGCACGCTGACTCAGGCGCATCTTTATCTCACGCCCTTGTCGGAAGATAACCGACAGGAAATGCATCGCATGTTCCAGCGTCTGGCGGGACGGGAAGGAGAACCGAATCCGGTATTGGAGATTAACCATCGCAGTATGCCTGCCATCAGCAGTGTTGACGGGGTGCTGGCCATCAATTTTAAAACCTTGTGTGAAGATCCCCGCAGTCCGTTGGATTACATTGCGTTGTCGAAGCTTTATCATTCTGTCCTGCTGCATGATACGCCAGCTCTGACTGCATTGGATGAAAGCGCAGCCCGGCGTTTTCTTGCATTGGTGGATGAATTCTATGAGCGTCATGTAAAACTCATCATCAATGCTGAAGCGCCGATGGAGCGGATTTATCAAGGGGAATTGCTGACATTTGAATATCGGCGTTGCCTGTCCCGCTTGCAGGAGATGCAGAGTGAGGAGTATTTGAAACTTCCTCATTTGCCCTGATATCTGGCTTTGATCAGTAAGAAAAATCGAGATTGTCGTTATCTGACAGGATAATTATTGAATTGGGGGTCGATTTTTTATGATGACTTCTCTATAATCTTGCGACCCCACGTTACAGCAAGATTTTTTTTCCCAAAAAACTTGCATTAGTGCCGGCATAGGCTATTCGAAGGGGTAGGTTTGCTGGACAAAAGTCGTGTGAACCTCAAAAACAGTTTCTGAACATCGAGTGTTCACCAACGTGTAACTTATAATTGGGTAAGCTTTAATGAAAACTTTTACAGCTAAACCAGAAACCGTAAAACGCGACTGGTATGTTGTTGACGCAGATGGCAAAACTTTAGGCCGTCTTGCAACTGAAATCGCTAGTCGCCTGCGCGGCAAGCATAAAGCGGAATATACTCCGCACGTTGATACTGGTGATTACATCATTATTGTTAACGCCGAAAAAGTTGCTGTAACTGGCAACAAACGTGCTGACAAAATCTACTATCACCACACTGGCCACATCGGTGGTATCAAGCAAGCGACCTTTGAAGAGATGATTGCCCGCCGTCCTGAGCGTGTCATTGAAATCGCGGTTAAAGGCATGCTGCCAAAAGGGCCACTGGGTCGTGCAATGTACCGTAAACTGAAAGTTTACGCGGGCAGCGAGCACAACCACGCGGCACAGCAACCACAAGTTCTGGACATTTAATCGGGATTATAGGCAATGGCTGAAAATCAATACTACGGCACTGGTCGCCGCAAAAGCTCCTCCGCTCGTGTCTTTATTAAGCCAGGTAGCGGTAACATCGTAATCAACCAACGCAGCCTCGAAGTTTACTTCGGTCGTGAAACTGCACGCATGGTTGTTCGTCAACCACTGGAGTTGGTTGATATGTTGGGCAAACTGGATCTGTACATCACTGTTAAAGGTGGTGGTATTTCTGGTCAGGCAGGCGCAATCCGTCACGGTATCACCCGTGCACTGATGGCTTATGACGAGACTCTGCGTTCTGATCTTCGCAAAGCTGGCTTCGTTACTCGCGATGCTCGTGAAGTTGAACGTAAAAAAGTGGGTCTGCGCAAAGCGCGTCGTCGTCCACAGTTCTCCAAACGTTAATTTGTTGCCACTGCTGTGGCGATGGGTTAAAGTTGAAACCCGTCATTTATATGGCGGGTTTTTTTATTATCTGATTTTCCTTCCTTTGGTGAATAACCTTTTTTCCCAAAAAATAGCGTATTACAGAAATAAATGGCTAGATTCTGATATTTCACCATTAATTCTCAATGTACTTCCTCACAAAATGTGCAAAATCTGGTAGACTAGTGATAATTTTTTGCCTTATCCATGAATGAGCCTGATTTGGCAGGGGTTTCAATATACCCTCGGATAATAAGTGCGAAACAGGATGAGAATATGAGCGAGAATAGCCGTTTTTCACTGAAGGGCTGTTCGTTCCTTTGTTTAGATAAACTTGGAGGTTTTCATGGCTGTCGCTGCCAACAAACGTTCGGTAATGACTCTGTTTTCCGGCTCGACCGACATTTTTAGCCATCAAGTGCGAATTGTGCTGGCGGAAAAAGGGGTCAGCGTTGAGATTGAAATCGTTGAACCAGGCAATTTGCCTCAGGATTTAATTGATCTGAATCCTTATCAGACAGTTCCTACTCTCGTTGATCGTGAATTAACTCTGTATGATTCTCGCATCATTATGGAATATCTGGATGAGCGTTTTCCACATCCACCACTCATGCCTGTATATCCGGTTGCACGTGGTACCAGCCGTTTAATGATGCATAGAATTGAAAAAAACTGGTATTCCCTGATGTATAAAATTCAGGGAGGGAATGCTCAGGAAGCCAATGCTGCCCGGAAACAGCTTGCTGAAGAATTACTGGCCATGGCACCTGTTTTCAGAGATATGCCTTTCTTCATGAGTGAAGAGTTCAGTCTGGTGGATTGCTACCTTTCGCCGCTGCTGTGGCGTTTGCCTGTATTAGGTGTAGAGTTATCTGGGCCAGGTGCAAAAGATATCCAGGTCTATATGCAGCGTGTATTTGAACGTGACGCATTTTTGGCTTCACTGACAGAAGCAGAACGTGAAATGCGTTTACCATCACGGGGCTAATTTATGGAGATGATTCAAATGTCTCCACGTCGTCCTTATTTATTGAGGGCGCATTATGAATGGCTGCTGGATAATGAAATGACTCCGCATCTTGTCGTGGATGTTACCCTGTATGGGGTGAATGTCCCGATGGAATATGCGAACGATGGGCAAATCATCCTGAATATTTCGCCGAGGGCTGTTGGCAATCTGGAATTGACTAACGATGAAGTTCGGTTCAATGCCCGTTTTGGTGGTGTAGCGCGTCAAGTCTCTGTTCCAATGGCGGCAGTGATTGCGGTTTATGGTCGTGAAAATGGCTCAGGAATGATGTTTGAGCCAGAATCTGCCTATCAGGTGGGCTTCAAGCCAGAAGATTCAGATGCTCCTGTAGCGGATAATCTGGTGCTTATCAGTGACGCTAAAATTGCTCGTGATAATGGTTCATCGGATGACGAACCCCCTCAACCTCCAAAGGGTCGTCCAACTTTGCGTGTTGTAAAATAAACAGGCAACTAGGTACAGTTACAATATAAAAAATAAAGGAGATTTTGGTCTCCTTTATTATTTTTAGTCGTACCCGCTTTTATAGAGGCACTCGCCTGGGAATCAAAAATAGGTACTATAAAGTTTGAGCTAGTCTCCACAGGCAATTTTCTATATTTTCCTTATTTTTTCCGGAATTCGATTTTCTAGCTGCATTCAGGCTGTTAGACAGCTTTTCAATAAAACTTGTCCTTTCGTCCAAGCCTTTTAAAGTTGGCGGTATATCGCAGATCTGATCTGATGAGAATGAATTATATTTTTTCGACAGCGATAAGACTTCTACAGGGTTATTAATTAAGGCAAAAGATAAAGAGCGAAGGAGTTGTTTCGAAAATTCGGAATGCATATTGGGGGATAGCGTAAATGCAACTCTCAGCCACTGACTTTCACCTGTTGTAATGTTATAGGCGATTTCGTCTCTTTTTCTACTTTCTCCTAATTCCGCAACAACGGCATTTACGCCTCGTTCTCGCACTTGTTGCAGGATCTCCTCTTGTGTCGATAAATGAGCAATTGAGGGTGAGCTCATTAAGGATATGAAAGAGAATAAGAGTATCTGTGTGAGTAAGCGCATCTATTTCTTCCAGTCATGGTCAATTAATAGTTATTAATTAATTAATTAACTAACTATTATTTAATCTTTGTTTGGACATCGTTTAACTAATTACACTAAAAAACCGCCTTTTCTTTGAGAAAAGAAATAAGATTTTTTGCTGTATTAACACAGTAGATTAAATCGGAATATTTCCCTTTGGGGTATAAGAATAGTCGCATAAAGCAAAAAAATACAACTAATATGGGAGTAAAGAAGAGATAAAAGTGAACTCGTTGCTAAGTTTTTGAAATTTTCTCCGGTCAAAAGGCCGGAGAAATAATTGAAGAAACAGTGGTTAGGGATTAAACCTCAAGATAGTCGAGAATACCGGATGCCGCTTTTCTACCTTCTGCAATCGCAGTAACCACTAAATCGGATCCACGAACGGCGTCCCCGCCTGCGAATATTTTAGGATTACTGGTTTGGAAGGGCAGATCGCTGGCTTCAGGAGCAACAATACGTCCCTGCTGATCGAGATTGATCTGATGCGCATTCAGCCAGTGCATGTTGTGAGGTTTGAAACCAAACGCCGTGATTACGGCATCGGCTGCGATCAGAAATTCGGAGCCCTGAATGATTTCAGCTCGACGGCGGCCTTTTTCATCCATTTCGCCAAGTTGTGTTTTCGCGACTTTGACGCCACAAACTTGACCTGCGCTATTGATCTCAATGCTGAGCGGCTGAAGGTTAAACTGAAAATCCACACCTTCTTCCTTGGCATTTTTCACTTCACGACGGGAGCCTGGCATATTGCTTTCATCCCGCCGATACGCACAGATGACATGGGTTGCGCCTTGGCGAACAGAAGTGCGCACGCAATCCATTGCTGTATCACCGCCTCCAAGTACCAGAACACGCTGATCTTTCATATCAACATAAGGCTGTTCCGGTAACGCGGGGTAGCCCATTAAATGACGGGTATTGGCGATTAAGAAGGGCAGGGCGTCATAGACTCCGTCAGCATCTTCGTTCTTGAGTCCGCCATGAATAGACTGATAAGTCCCCACGCCCAGAAACACAGCATCAAATTGCTCGGTGAGTTCAGCAAGCGTGATGTCTTTGCCTATCTCCGTGTTTAAGCGGAATTCGATACCCATTTCGGAGAAAATTTCACGGCGACGGATCATCACCTCTTTTTCCAGTTTGAAAGCAGGAATGCCAAACGTGAGTAAGCCGCCAATTTCAGGGTGGCGATCATAAACTACCGCTTGTACGCCGTTGCGGGTGAGGACATCCGCACAGGCCAGCCCCGCAGGGCCTGCTCCAATCACGGCCACGCGTTTGCCTGTCGGGATCACGTCTGACATATCCGGCTTCCAGCCCATCGCAATGGCGGTGTCGTTAATGTAACGTTCAATATTGCCGATGGTAACAGCACCAAAGTCATCATTCAGCGTACAGGCACCTTCACACAGGCGATCTTGCGGACAAACTCGTCCGCAGACTTCTGGCAGGCTGTTCGTTCGGTGGGAGAGTTCCGCCGCTTCAATAATCCGGCCTTCATTAGCGAGTTTCAGCCAGTTTGGAATATAGTTGTGCACAGGGCATTTCCACTCACAATAGGGATTCCCACATGAAAGGCAGCGATCTGCCTGTGCCTCAACTTGCATTTCAGAAAAAGGCTCATAAATTTCCACAAATTCTATTCTGCGGATTTTCAACGGTTTTTTTGGAGGATCGACACGTTGTAAGTCGATAAATTGATAAACGTTCTGACTCATTTTTGACTCCTTACTGCGCCTGAACCCGTAATTCTGCGGAAGAACGGCTGCGGTGCCCCAACAATGCACTGACATCACTGGATTTAGGTTTAACCAGCGCGAATTTATTGACCCATTGTGACCAGTTTTCCAGTATGCTTTCGCCATGCTGGGAGCCAGTCAATCGGACGTGTTCGGTGATCAATCCACGCAAGTGTTCTTTGTGAATGGCCAAGGTATCTATTGAGAGTACTTCGACCAATTCTGGGTTGACTCGCTTGCGGAAATCATCAAACTCATCGAGGACGTAAGCGAATCCGCCAGTCATGCCAGCGCCAAAATTCACCCCTGTGCTGCCCAGAACACAGACGATCCCACCGGTCATATATTCACAGCCATTATCACCGATGCCTTCGATAACCGTGATGGCACCTGAGTTGCGTACGGCAAAGCGTTCGCCTGCATTTCCGGCGGCAAACAGTTTTCCGCCTGTTGCACCATAAAGACAGGTATTACCGATGATGGTCGCTTCGTTACTTCTGAATGCAGAACCAACCGGAGGTCGAATGACAATTTGACCACCCGCCATCCCCTTGCCGACGTAATCATTGGCATCGCCAGTTAATGTCAATTCGACGCCACCTGCATTCCAGACGCCAAAACTTTGTCCGGCTGTTCCTGTGAAGTATAACTTTATGGGATCGGCTGCCAGCCCCTGATCACCATGCAACGCGGCGATTTCACCTGACAGTGAGGCTCCGACGGAACGGTCAGTATTTTGGATATCAAAATAAAGTTTTTTACTCTGTGAATTTTTCACATAAGGCATAGCCTGCTTGATGATATCTTTATTCAAAATACCCTGATCAAATGACGGGTTATCTTCAGTGCAATGCAGATCCTTGCCTTCGTGGGGTTGTGCTGTTTCCAGCAGCGGCTCAAGGTTGAGCTTACTTTGCTTGGCAGAAATGCCTTCCAATATCTGAAGTAAGTCTGTCCGGCCAATCAGATCTGTTAATTCCCGTATGCCCAGTTGAGCCATGAGCTCACGTGTCTCCTGCGCAATGAAACGGAAGTAATTGATCACGCGCTCAGGCAGACCATGATAGTGAGACTTGCGCAATTTTTCATCTTGCGTTGCCACGCCAGTGGCACAGTTATTCAGATGACAGATCCGCAGATATTTACACCCGAGGGCAACCATTGGCCCCGTGCCGAAGCCGAAACTTTCCGCACCTAAAATGGCGGCCTTAATGATATCCACACCTGTTTTCAATCCACCATCAACCTGAAGGCGGATTTTATGGCGTAGCCCATTGGCGACTAGCGCCTGTTGAGTTTCTACCAGACCCAGCTCCCACGGACAGCCGGCATATTTCACTGATGACAGCGGGCTTGCGCCTGTTCCTCCGTCATAACCGGCAATGGTGATCAAATCCGCATAGGCTTTTGCCACTCCCGTGGCAATGGTTCCTACGCCCGGTTCTGAAACCAGTTTGACTGAAATCAGCGCTTTCGGATTGACCTGCTTAAGGTCGAAAATTAACTGAGCCAAATCTTCGATAGAATAAATATCGTGATGCGGCGGCGGTGAAATCAGCGTTACACCCGGCACGGAATAGCGCAGTTTGGCAATATAAGGCGTCACCTTATCCCCCGGCAACTGGCCGCCTTCCCCTGGTTTTGCTCCTTGGGCAACTTTTATCTGGATCACATCAGCACTGCTCAGATACGCGGGTGTTACCCCGAAACGTCCGGAAGCGACTTGTTTAATGCGGGACACTTTCTTCGTGCCATAACGCGCAGGATCCTCCCCTCCTTCACCGGAATTGGAAAAACCGCCCAGCGTATTCATCGCCTCAGCCAGTGCTTCATGGGCTTCAGGGCTTAGAGCACCAATTGACATGGCCGCCGTGTCAAAACGTTTGAACAGGGATTCGGCTGGTTCGACTTCCTCAATGGCGATGGACTCTTCTTTAGAGGAAATGGCGAGCAGATCTCTCAGTGTCGTGGCGGGGCGGCCGTTCACTAACTGGGAATATTTCTGGTAATCACTGTATTTGCCACTGTGAACAGCAGCCTGCAATGTATTGACGATATCGGGGTTATAAGCGTGATATTCCCCATCATGGACATATTTCAGCAATCCCCCTTGATCAATGGTATGGCGATGTAGCCACGCCCGTTTGGAGAGATTACGCAGATCTTGTTCAAAATCGTTGAAATCTGCCCCTTCAATACGGCTGACAACGCCATTGAAACAAAGATCTGTCACATCGGAATGCAGGCCGACGGCTTCGAATAATTTGGAGCAGCGATAAGAGGAAATAGTGGAAATGCCCATTTTGGACATAATCTTATATAGCCCTTTATTGATGCCGTTGCGATAGTTCAGCATAACGCGGACATATGGCGTGTTGATCGTGCCATCGTCCACCATTTTTCCCAGTGACTCATACGCCAGATAGGGGTAAACCGCAGTGGCACCAAAGCCCAATAGCACGGCAAAATGGTGTGGATCGCGGGCGCTGGCGGTTTCTACGATCAGGTTAGCATCACAGCGGAGACTTTTCTCAACCAGACAGTGCTGGATAGCTCCGACAGCCATGGGTGCAGGAATAGGTAATTTCTCTGGTGAAATATTTCGGTCAGACAGAACCAGCAATACTGCCCCGTTGCGGATCAGTTCTTCAGCTTGTCCGCACAACGTTGCGACAGCACTTTTGAGGTTGGTTTCCTGTGGATTAAACGTCAAATCCAGTGTTTCAGCGTGATAGTAGGATTCTTGCTGTGTCGTGAGCTGCACAAAATCAGAATAGAGCAGCACAGGGGACTCAAAACTCAGCCGATGCGCCTGACCTTCTGCTTCACAAAAGACGTTCATTTCCCGCCCAATACGGGTCGCCAGCGACATGACATGAGCTTCACGCAGTGGATCGATGGGGGGATTGGTGACTTGGGCGAATTGCTGACGAAAATAGTCATAAATGACGCGTGGACGGCTGGAAAGTACCGCAAACGGCGTATCATCCCCCATTGAGCCCGTGGCTTCCTGCCCATTCTCACCGAGCACACGGATAATTTGATCCAGCTCTTCATGACTGTAGGCAAATTGTTTGTGATAAGTCGCCAGCATCCGATCATCTAAATCACGCTGACCGATTTGATCTTCCGGCAGCTTCTCAAATGGGGTCAGTTGCTTGACGTTCTTTTCCAGCCACTCTTTGTAAGGATGGCGGATTTTCAAATCATTATCGGTTTCAGCGGAGTGGAGAATGCGACCTTCATAGGTGTCGATCACCATTAATTCACCTGGGCCAACGCGTCCTTTTTCTACGACTTCATCAGGTTGGTAGTCCCAAATGCCCACTTCGGAAGCACAAGTGATCAGCTTATCTTTGGTAATCACATAACGGGCGGGGCGCAGGCCGTTGCGATCCAAATTACAGGCTGCATAGCGTCCATCGGAAATCACGATGCCAGCAGGCCCATCCCACGGCTCCATGTGCATGGAGTTGAAGTCGAAGAATGCACGCAGGTCATCATCCATATCAGGATTATTTTGCCATGCGGGAGGAACCAGCAGGCGCATTGCCCGAATTAAATCCATGCCGCCATTGAGGAACAATTCCAGCATATTGTCCAGTGAACTGGAATCTGAGCCAGTTTCATTGACGAAAGGCGCGGCAGTTTGTAAGTCGGGGATCAGTGGTGTCCGGAATTTATAGGCCCTTGCTCTTGCCCATTCACGATTGCCGGTGATGGTATTGATTTCCCCGTTGTGGGCGAGATAGCGAAACGGTTGTGCCAGCGGCCAGCGAGGAACCGTATTGGTTGAAAATCTTTGGTGAAATAGGCAGATAGAAGATTCCATCCGCAAATCCGCCAAATCGAGGTAGAAGCGCGGCAAATCAGCAGCCATGCACAGTCCTTTGTAAATCGTGACGAGATTGGACAGGCTGCAAACATAAAAATCGTCATCAGTGATGCGTTTCTCTATACGGCGTCGGGCAACGAATAAGCGGCGTTCCAGATCTTGCGCCCGCCATCCGGCCGGGGCATTGACAAAAATCTGCTCAATATGAGGGAGGCTTGACAGGGCAATCTCGCCCAAAATATCGCGGTTGATGGGGACTTCCCGCCAACCCACAATGGACAGGGTTTCGTTTTGTAATTCTTGTTCGACAATGTCACGACATGATTGGGCAGTTTTGGCATCCTGACTTAAAAACAGCATGCCGACAGCGTAGTTTTTGGCGAGCCGCCATGACTGATCGCTGGCGATCATCTGGAAAAACCGATCTGGCTTTTGCATTAATAAGCCGCAGCCATCGCCCGTTTTGCCATCTGCCAGAATTGCGCCACGATGCTGCATCCGAGCCAGCGCATGTATGGCTGTGCGCACGACCTTGTGGCTTTGCTCCCCTTCAATGTGCGCAATTAATCCAAAGCCACAGTTATCTTTTTCCTGCAATTTATCATACAACATGGTAGAGCTCCCCAAGGTCTGTCCGACTCTCACATCACCCGCAAGGTGATATAGGTATATATTATTGCTACAGGCGTCTGATTTGCGCCCTCAGCTAAACACCACTTGCTTTATTGGCAATAACAAGCGGTAAATCAAAATGATGTTATGTCACTGCATAAGGACACTGCATAAATATGAGTCGGAGAATTATCCGACAGGTGATTTTCAGTGGATTCCCAACTTAGCGAGAAAAATAGAGCAGGTCAAATCGTGCCAGATCGCGTTTTTTGCAACAAGAATAATCATATCCATTTGAATTAAAATAAAAATGATCGTCGTTTTGTATTTTGTGACTGAAATCATTAATCTGAGATGTTGTGAGCTATATCACTAAATACTGCATAATATTTATTTTAAATATTCTTTTAAAGTGCATTATTGCGAGATTTTAATCTTATTTTATTTTATTTAATGGAATTAAATTGTGTATTTTGTGTTGACTGAGAATAAATAATTGATTGCTTTTTGTTCTGAAAGAATTTTTAAAATAAATATCGATTAAATATTCTATTTTTATGACTATTTATTCTTGTGGGTGTTGGGGTGATATCCCTCAATAAAGTTGAGTTTATTTTGCGTTATGATTCAATCTGGTGATTTTACTTGGAGTTGTTATGAAGCGGATCAGGAGATTTGCCCAGTATTATGTCGATTTGATGATGAAATTAGGGCTTGTGCGTTTTTCGTTACTGCTTGCATCTGTTCTCATTATCCTTGCGATGGTGATACAGATAGCGATCACTTTACACTGGCGTGGAGAAGTACAACGAACTGATTTAATTGGCTCTATCTTTTTTGGTTTATTGATCACGCCTTGGGCGGTTTATTTTATTTCCATTGTGGTGGAGCAACTTGAAGAATCCCGCCAGCGTTTATCCAGCCTGGTCGCAAAACTGGAGGAAATGCGCCAGCGTGATGCCAAATTGAACCTGCAACTTAAAGAAAATATTGCTCAATTAAATCATGAAATCAATGACAGAGAAAAAGCAGAAAAAACGCATTTGGTACTGTTGGATAAATTAAAGTCGGAAATGGAGCATCGTGAAAAAACTCAGAGTGAACTTGAGCAGCAATCGATTCTGCTGCGTTCATTTCTTGATGCTTCTCCCGACTTGGTTTATTACCGTAATGAAGACAATGAATTTTCCGGTTGTAACCGTGCGATGGAACTGCTGACGGGCAAAAGTGAAAAACAACTTATCGGCCTGACACCGACGGAGGTTTACGATAAAGAAGTCGCCAGTAAGGTGATGGAAACCGATGAAAAAGTGTTTCGTCACAATGTATCGTTGACTTACGAACAGTGGTTGGTTTATCCCGATGGGCGTAAAGCCTGTTTTGAACTCAGAAAAGTTCCTTTTTATGATCGCGTTGGGAAAAGGCACGGTCTGATGGGGTTTGGGCGCGATATAACGGAACGTAAACGCTATCAGGACGCGTTGGAGAATGCCAGCAGGGATAAGACGACCTTTATCTCAACGATTAGCCATGAGCTTCGTACGCCTTTGAATGGCATTGTTGGTCTGAGTCGCATCCTGATGGACACTGATCTGACGCCAGAACAGTGTAAATATCTGAAAACTATCCATGTCAGTGCTATCACTCTTGGTAATATTTTCAATGATATTATTGAGTTGGATAAAATTGAGCGCCGTAAAGTCCAGCTTGATAACCAGCAGATTGACTTCACGGGCTTTATGGCTGATTTGGAAAATCTGTCAGGGCTACTGGCACAGCCGAAAGGCATTCGGTTTGTACTGGAACCGGAATTACCATTGCCAGCTAAAATCTTGACTGATGGTACCCGTTTGCGGCAAATCTTGTGGAACCTGATCGGCAATGCCGTGAAATTTACTCAGAAAGGCGAGATTCGGGTTCGCATCTGGCGTGAAGGAGGCGAGCGGCTGTTATTTGAAGTCACCGATTCCGGAATTGGCATTCCTTCTAGTGAGTTGGAAAAAATTTTCGCCATGTATTATCAGGTAACAGACAGTGCGGGTGGGCGCCCGGCAACCGGAACCGGTATCGGGCTTGCCGTCTCTAAACGCCTTGCCCAAAGCATGGGGGGAGATATTGTCGTGGAAAGCACAGTGGATCAAGGCTCCTGTTTTACATTGTCTATTGTTGCCCCTGCTGTTGATGAAAAATCAGAAGGACAGGAAGAGAGCGAATTGCCATTGCCTGCACTCAACATCCTGTTGGTTGAAGATATTGAACTGAACGTCATTGTTGCCCGCTCCGTTCTGGAGAAACTGGGAAATAGTGTCGATGTTGCTATGAATGGGCATGACGCATTGATGATGTTTGATCCTGATGAATATGACTTAGTGTTACTCGATATTCAGTTACCGGATATGACTGGGTTGGATATTGCCCGCCAATTACACCAGCGCTATCCAAGCCAGTCACTTCCTCCGTTGGTTGCGTTGACTGCCAATGTGTTGAAGGATAAAAGAGAATATCTTGATGTAGGAATGGATGATGTGCTCAGTAAGCCGCTCTCTATCAAGGAACTGACCGCCGTGATGGAGAAATTCTGGGGTAAGGCGCCTGAGCCTGAACAGACATTACAGGAGACAAAGGTTGTGAAGAAGAACGAAGATTTACTTGATACAGAGATGCTCAATCAATATATCGATTTGGTCGGGCCAAAAATGATTGCTGATAACCTGAAAATTTTTGAAACCATGATGCCAAGTTACCTTGCCTTGCTGGATTCAAATATGACCGCGAGGGATCAGAAAGGGATCACGGAGGAGGCCCATAAAATCAAGGGAGCGGCGGGTTCTGTTGGATTACGTCACTTACAGCAATTGGCACAGCAGATTCAATCACCTGATTTACCTGCATGGTGGGATAACGTTCAAGAATGGGTGGATGAGTTAAAATTGGAATGGAGAAGTGATACGGAAACATTGAGAAACTGGTTAACTGACGCTACAAAAAAATAACCCCAACCGAAGTTGGGGTGCGCGAATACTGCGCCAACACCAGGGAAACTTGTCTACCCGCTTATCTAAAATTTATTTTCGGCGCGAGTAGTTAAAAAATTCTTCCGTACTGAACACAGGTACCAACATAGCAAAGATAAGATTTTTTGTTACAAGATTCATTAAAATCTGTGATGAAGATTGGTGTTTAACCCTCTAAGGGGTTAAGCATTAATCTACTACAAATGGAGATAAATATGAAATGCGTTGCAGTTATATTAAGTGGATGCGGAGTCTATGACGGAAGTGAAATTCACGAATCAGTCCTGACTATGCTCTCTTTGAGTCGCTTGGGTGCCAAAGTGTCTTTTTTTTCGCCTGATGAAGTACAACATCATGTAATTAATCACCTTAATGGGGAGGAGCAAAAAGAAACTCGCAACATAATGCAGGAGTCTGCTCGAATAACACGCGGAAATATCCAGCCTTTATCTCAGGTTGATACTAATGCCTTGGATGCGCTGATTATTCCGGGTGGTTTTGGCGTCGCTAAGAATTTGTGTAATTTCGCATTTAAAGGGTCAGAGTGTGAAATAAATAAATATTTATTAAGTATAGTGCGTTCTATGCATCAGCAGGGCAAGCCTATGGGGTTTATGTGCATTGCTCCCGTCATGGTAGCTAAAATATTAGGCAGGCCGATAAAAGTAACCATCGGTAATGACCCAGAAACTGCGGCACAAATAGAGGCAATGGGAGGGATTCACATTGAGTGCCCAGTCGATGACATAGTTATTGATTTTAAAAACAAAATTGTAACAACTCCAGCTTATATGCTTGCGGAATCTCTATCTCAGGCTGAACAAGGAATTGATAAATTGGTTCGCAAAATATTGGAAATGATTGAGTAATCGGATGAAAAATCCTTTTTCAATATTGTGGCCCTGGTTGAAAAAAATTGTGCTTGCGATCACAATTCTGTGGTTCGTTGCTGTAATTTTGTTTTCGTTTCTGCCGGTGCCGTTTTCTATGGTAATGGCAGAGCGTCAAATCAGCGCCTTAATGTCAATTAATTTATCTTATGTTTCCCGTTCCTCATGGATAGATCAGAATCAAATTTCACCTTATATGACATTAGCCGTCATTGCGGCCGAAGATCAAAAGTTTCCAAAACATTGGGGATTGGATTTTGAGGCTATCGAAACGGCGATGGCACATAATAAAAAATTTCAGAAGCGGATACGTGGCGCTTCCACTATTACCCAGCAAACCGCCAAGAATTTGTTCTTGTGGGAAGGGCGCAGTTGGGTGAGAAAGGGATTGGAAGCAGGGATGGCCGTTGTTTTGGAATTGTTATGGTCAAAGAAACGTATTTTGACGGTCTATCTCAATATTGCTGAATTTGGTCATGGCATTTTTGGTGTGGAAGAGGCGGCACGGCATTACTTTGGTAAATCGGCTAATCGTTTGACTGCCTCTGAAGCGGCATTACTGGCAGCGGTGTTACCCAATCCTCATCGTTATAAAGTTGACGCGCCTTCAGCTTATTTGTTGCAACGTCAGCAGTGGATTTTGCGGCAAATGCGGCTGCTAGGGGGAGAAAGTTATCTGAAACAAAATAAATTGAGATAGCAATGAGATGCTCAAATAAAAGCGGCACTGACTTGTGCCGCTATACGTACAGTTGATGTTCAACGGGATCTCAATTGAGATAAGTGAATGCCGTTGTCACGCGCTTAACACCGCTGGTTTCACTGGCTATCTTCGCAGCATCTGTACCTTCCTGTCTGGTGACAATACCAAACAAAAAGACTTCACCATTTTCAGTGACGACCTTGATATTCGATGACTTCACTGAATCACTGGCTAAAATCTTGGAACGTACTTTGGTTGTCAGCCAAGTGTCTACAGAGGCCGTACCCAGGTCAACAGGATTACCTTGACGGACTTCGTTATATACCACTTCAGTGCCTTCGACCTTTGAGGCGAGCTGTTTTGCCCGATCAGCCAGTTGCAGATCCGGGCTTTGTCCAGTTAGCAGCACTCTACCCTGATAAACAGTCACAATTATGCGGGCTTGTGCCTTAATTTGCGGATCTTTGCTGATGGCATTGCTGACGCGGGCTTCCAGCGTGCCATCGTCAACCTGTTGACCAATTGACCGGGGGTCACTACCCGCTTTTGTCGCAATCGCGGCAGAACCCACGACGGCGGCACCAATACATCCCTGTAATAACATTGCACTACAAAATACTATTAATAGAGAAAATAGCCGCATTATTTAGCTCCTTAGTCATCCTGATGAGGAAATAACGTATTATCGATTAAGTCGCACAGACAGTTAATTGTCAGCATATGAACTTCTTGAATTCTGATACTGTGATGCGAAGGGATGCGGATTTCTACATCCTGTGGTCCCAGTAAGCCTGCTAGTTCACCACCATCATAACCGGTCAGTGCGACAATCGTCATATCGCGCGTGACAGCCGCTTCCACCGCCTTGATGATATCCCGGCTGTTTCCGTGCGTAGAGATGGCAAGCAGAACGTCTCCAGCATGTCCCAGCGCTCTGACCTGTTTGGCGTAGATTTCGTCTGGCTGCTTACTGTTGGCGATGGAAGTGATCACCACGTTATCAGCATTCAGAGACAGAGCTGGCAGGCTTGGCCGCTCTGTCTCAAATCGGTTTATCATACTGGCAGCAAAACGCTGTGCTGTCGCGGCAGAGCCACCATTGCCACAGCAAAGGATTTTGTTGCCGTTCAGCAGTGATTGAACCATCATCATTGCGGCGCGTGATATTGCGTCGGGCAATGCCTCTGCTGCTGCGATTTGAGTTTGAATACTTTCTGTAAAGCAGACTTTAATTCTATCCAGCACGTTATGACCTATATATTGATAATCTGTTTTATGTAGAGAGTGATAGCCTATATACCCTTGATCTTTCAAGCTGCTACTTGAAATCTATTGGGTATAGCAATAGGTTTTCATTCAGGTGAAGGCATTTTTTAGCCATTCAAATTTCTGACCTGTAATTGCACAAATATCAAAGCGACACGAGGCCGTTTCCAGACACTCGTTGCGTTGATACAGCCAGACAGAAGCTGTATACAATATTTTTCTGCGCTTGCTCTGGGTAATTGTAGCAATGGCATCACCATATGTTGCGTTTTGGCGGAAACGAACCTCGACAAATACCCATGTCTGTTTATCACGCATAATCAGATCAATTTCCCCACCCCGAATTTTCACATTCTCCGCAACAAAGACAAGCCCCTGTTGTTGCAGAAACTGTTTAACCTGCTGCTCGTAATGGCGTCCCTGCGCATAGCGATTGATGCTTGGTTTTTTCATCCTGAAATGACCATTAAAACGAAAATATTATGTTGATTAGCTAACAAGCCAGTGACGTTGAGGGCGCGTCATCATGCAATAGTGATCGCGCCCATTTTTACGTTACTTATGGCATTAATTGTACTGCGTTACTGCTGTCAGTATTTTTGTTAACGGTGTTGTCAACAGTGGCGTCAATATTATTGGCCGCATTATTCTCGATAGTGATGCGTCCGTTATTAAATTGCATCCACGCTAGCTGGCGTAATATTGTACAGTTATTTGTGACGGAAAGCTCTCCCGACGCACCCTTCATGTGGAACTCGGTGCCTTGCTGTAGCTGTGTAAACTGATTGGCCAGTGACCATGCATCTATGCCCATGGCATAGAGACGCATCAGAGAATAGTCATTGGCAAATTTGCTGGCGGCCTGCTGCATTAATGGTAAATTGACGCCTGTCAGCAATGGAATATCACTAAACTGCATACCTTCCATTTCCAGACGGAAGTCAGGCCCTACACCCGCCTTATTACTGCGTGAGTTGGCATAGAGTGCGGGTTTTTTACGGGAACTGATTGCCATATCGATCATTGGCTTGATGAGGGTCAATTCATCCGTTGTTGCGGCAATGTAAACGGCATCGACAGCACCACCGGCAGAGCTTGTGGGAGCGCTTGTGGAGATCACTGATTCGTTCGTTTTGGGCTGTGATGCACTGACTGGAATTGGCGTACCAGATAGACGAATGCCCATACCACGATTGATGGATTGCTTCATTTCATCCTGTGTTCCGAAAGTCTGCTGCAAAGCCACATTACCGCCCAATTTCTGCCATTCTTCTGCAAAGGCTTTTGTTACCCGATTACCTAGCTCGGTACGTGGCACTAATACCAATGGATTGCGTTTTTGCTGATGCCAGAGATGCAAAGCCGCATTTTTAGCTTCATCTTCGGGAGACAGGGAGAAATAGCAGATATTGGGCCGCGATTGTGATACGTCCAGTTCGTTGAGCGCAAGAATGTTCAATGGCGTATTAATTTGTACCAATTGTTCCACATTCGGTTTTAGCAATGGTCCAACGACCAGCGTAACACCATCTTGTTCAGCTTGTGCCAGCAGGTTAGAGAGTGGCTGGCTGTTGGTGTCATAGACTTTCACAGACTGATCGTTGACGGGGACAGCAGCAATAGAGATTGAAGTGGCTGATGCTGGGGAAGATGATAGTGCAGCTTCAGCCGTATTTGCTGCTTCTGGCTCTGATGTGGTAGCTTTCACGGCTGAGTTTTCGGAGCCTGCATTCGCTATATTTGCCGCCATTGTGTTGGCAGAATTTGTATTGGCTGTATCGGTAGCATTCACAGGTAAAGTTGGCTGTGGCAGTCCTTTTTGTGCATCAAGGAAGCCTTGGCGGATTGCCTCACCGAACACTTTTGCCTGACCGCTCAGGGGGAGGAATAGCCCGATAGTGGCATGGTTGTCCTTTGGCTTGAGCAGCATTTGTTGCAGCGAAGTGGGCAAACTGCGCATAGCCGGGTTATCGGGATAGCGGATACGCCAGTCATTGATGGCAGTACGCAGCTTATCTAGATCTTGTTTATTGACATGATAGGCATTGAGTAGGTCGAGCCAGCCCTGAAGCGTATACTCATTGGCATTAATCACCAGTTCGCCCAATTGTTGCGGGGAAAGATGCGTCAGTGCCTGCCATGTATCATCAATGTTTTTCTGGTGGGCAGCTTCGTCTGCGGTATGTGTTTCCAGCGCAATATAAGCGCGGATAACATCCAAAGACGGTTGATTATGGGCTGCATAAATAATGGCTTGATAGCGGTTAATCTCTGCGCTGATGTTGTCCTGTGGCTTAGAAGGTGGTTGCCCTTGCTGTTCTGGCGTGGTACACCCTGCAATAATCATAGTCGACAGCAGTGCTGTGCAGACTAAACCAGTTTTGAAACGCACAAAAATTGAGGGAAGCATACTGTATCCAGTGATGTTTTTTTCAAAGATGCTCAATTTTAAATCGGTCATTCGGATGAAACAATGAATCAAACCAATCGAGCAGTGGTTACGACATCCACGCTGTATGTTGTGCCAACCCCTATCGGAAACCTTGGGGATATCACCCAGCGCGCACTTGAAGTTCTTAAATATGTCGATCTGATTGCAGCCGAAGATACGCGACACACAGGCCTATTGCTTCAACATTTTGCCATTAATGCGCGCATGTTCGCACTTCATGATCATAATGAACAGCAGAAAGCAGATCAATTAATTGCGAAATTAGAGCAAGGTTTGAGTATTGCTCTTGTGTCTGATGCAGGAACACCATTAATCAACGATCCGGGCTACCATGTTGTCCGCCGTTGCCGTGAAGCGGGAATTAAAGTGGTTCCATTGCCGGGCCCCTGTGCGGCAATCACAGCGCTGTCTGCCGCCGGATTGCCTTCCGATCGTTTTTGCTACGAAGGTTTTCTACCGGCAAAAAGTAAGGGGCGCCAAGATACACTGCGCGATTTGGCGCAGGAGCCGCGAACACTTATCTTCTATGAATCGACACATCGTCTGTTGGACAGTTTAGAAGATATTGTGGAAGTGTGGGGCGCTGATCGTTATGTCGTGCTGGCGCGGGAACTGACCAAAACGTGGGAATCCATTAAGGGCATGCCTGTGGGTGAGCTTTTGGCATGGATCAGAGAAGATGAAACCCGTCGCCGGGGAGAAATGGTGCTGATTGTTGAAGGGTATCGTAAACCGGCGGAAGATTGCCTGCCGCCAGAAGCCTTACGGACACTGGCCCTGCTGCAAAAAGAACTGCCCTTGAAGAAGGCGGCGGCATTGGCGGCAGAGATTCATGGCGTGAAGAAAAACGCACTGTATCGCTATGCCCTTGAGCAAATCGAAGAAGGTGCGTGAAAAGACCTATACATCGGATATTAAACCCCTTATAATCCGCGCCGGAGTTGACTAGACAATCGCTGCTTTACCGCTCTCTTTTGGGAGAAGTAAAGGGGAGGAAAGTCCGGGCTCCACAGGGCAGGGTGCCAGATAACGTCTGGGGGGTGAAAGCCTACGACCAGTGCAACAGAGAGCAAACCGCCGATGGCTCATTTTTATTTGCAAAAATAAGAGTGGGATCAGGTAAGGGTGAAAGGGTGCGGTAAGAGCGCACCGCGCGGCTGGCAACAGTCCGTGGCACGGTAAACTCCACCCGGAGCAAGACCAAATAGAGGTTCACATGGTACGGCCCGTACTGAACCCGGGTAGGTTGCTTGAGCCAGCGCGCAAGTTCTGGCCTAGATGAATGATTGTCCACGACAGAACCCGGCTTATCGGTCAACTCCACCAGATTCAGCCCTATAGAGCTTTGGCTTTATAGGGCTTATTCTTTTTCAAGGCAGATGAAAATGTGCTGTCAGAGTATGAAAATCAGCCACCCAAATCGATTAGCAGCCCCTGAAATGGTGTTTCTGCCCGCAGTTTTAGCAGCAGTTCTTCCTGAATAAATACCCCATCCCCACATTTGATTTCCACGTTGGCATGATTGCTGCCGCTGATCTTTGCATTGCCACGAATGGATTGCAGATAAGCATTTTTTCCCCGCAAAGGTAGAGTTTGTGTATCACTGGTTTTGATCACCAGATAGCTTATCCACACCTGTTGGCGCAGATACATACTCTTGTTTTCTGACGAGGGAGAGGCCAGTAATGTTAATGGTCGGTTTGGCAGTACTGTGCGTTGCAACGGTTGTGGCTCCTGTTCCGGGCAGGCATTGAGCCAGAGTTGCAGGCGTGTCAGCGGGATTTCATCGCTGATATTATGCTCACTGTAGCGAATGCCCTGACGGGCGGAAAACAGCAGGCAGTCTCCTTGGCGTGCATGAATATGAGTTCCCTCACTGTCACGGTATTGGGCTTCCCCTTGCAGGATAATATTCAGAATATCGACGTGGGGATACGCTTTTGGCTGAAATTCAGCCTTAGGCGCAAGGACTTCCTGATTAAGGACACGCAGTGCGCCATAGTTCAAAAATTTTGGGTCGAAATAGTGTCCGAATGAAAAAGTATAGCGCGCTTTTAGCCAGCCATAATCGGCTTTACCGCATTGATTTGCTGTTCTAGTTATTATCATGACCGTCATCTCTTTGCCAATACGCCCGTCATCTTTCAAGTTGCAGCTTGAAATCTATTGGATATAAACCTAATTTTGCTTGATCTTAATTATCTGGACGTTGAAATGTTAGCCAGTTAATCTGGTTGCTATATTCAAAATTACTGATTGAGAAAAAGATGGGTAAAGAACGAGCGCTTACATTGGAATCCCTGCGCGTCATGGATGCGATAGACCGACGGGGAAGTTTTGCGGCAGCGGCGGATGAATTAGGGCGCGTGCCTTCTGCATTAAGCTATACCATGCAGAAATTGGAAGAAGAGCTGGATGTTGTGTTGTTTGATCGATCGGGCCATCGCACGAAATTTACCAATGTTGGCCGGATGTTGCTGGAGCGAGGGCGGTTACTGCTCGAAGCCGCAGATAAGCTCACGGCAGATGCAGAAGCCCTTGCCCGTGGATGGGAAACTCACCTGACTATCGTCTGTGAGGCGTTGTTTCCTGTTGTATCGCTGTTCCCCCTTGTGGATAAACTGGCGAAAAAATCGAATACACAGCTCTCATTAATGACGGAAGTGCTGGCAGGGGCTTGGGAACGGCTGGAAACGGGGTATGCTGATATTGTTATCGCACCAGATATCCATTTCAGGCCATCTGCGGAAATCAATTCACGCACGCTTTATTCCATAAATAACGTCTATGTTGCCAGTGTGGATCATCCTATCCACCATGAACCCGAACCTTTGTCTGATGCCACGCGGGTCAAGTACCGTGGAATAGCGGTTGCTGATACGGCAAGGGAGCGCCCTGTGCTGACAGTGAAATTATTGGATAAACAAGCGCGATTAACTGTCAGTACGCTGGAGGACAAGCGTCGTGCACTGTTGGCGGGTTTGGGGGTAGCAACGATGCCATACCCGATGGTAGAGCAGGACATTGCCGAAAAACGACTACGGGTTATTGGTTCGGAATACAGCCATGAAACCAACATTATCATGGCATGGCGGCGCGATAGTATGGGCGAGGCCAAGTCATGGTGCCTGCGTGAAATACCCAAACTGTTTATGAAGCAATAAAATATCAATGAAATGAAGCCCCTTACTGATAATCGACAGCCAGGGGCTTTTCGCAATAGAGGATAATTTTGAAATGGCCGGTAATTACCAGTTTTTATTCAGTACGCGGTCAATACTGAATTTTCCGGGCCCCATCATCGCCAGTAGCAGATAACCTGCACCGATAGCCATATTTTTCAGGAACATCGTTTGGTTCATACCATCTGAAAAATCGTTATGGAACAGAAGTGCTGTCAGAATACAGAAAATAAACGTAAATACCGCAGTGGTACGCGTCAGCAGGCCGAACAGTACGGCAAGGCCACCACCCAGTTCAAGTAAGATAGTGAGTGGCAGTAAAATTCCCGGAACCTTCATTGCCTCCATGAACTGCTGTGTCCCCGCATAAGCATCACCCAGCTTCCCATATCCTGCGATAATGAACAGGACTGATATTAAAATGCGTGCCGTCAGCAGGCCACTATCTTCAAATTTTTTCATGAACGTCTCCAAGATACAGAAGGCAATGATAATAAAATGTCTGTTTATATTTTCAATGACTAATAAGTGAGCTAAAAAGCACAATTTGTTAATCATAAGTTGATGTCAGGTATTCTAGGGAGAGATGTTATTTGTTGATAGTAAGGAATATTAACAATTTATTGCAGTTTTTTTGAAGGAATTACTTAACATACGTAAAAGGATTTGAAAGAGAATGAGAAAGAGTCGAGAGCTGAAAATAGCATTAACGCTCGTTCAATGTATTACACACGTATTCTATGCAAGAAATGAACCTTCTTTATGTCCATATAACTTATTGAAAATGTAGGTTTATTTAAATATTATCATGCTATTTTATCCGTTTTCCCAAGTGACTCCTGTATGCACGAACCCCCATTCAGTCCGACTGCTGCGCCTTGTCAGGTAACTAGCCGCATGATCCCAACTCCGACAGACACGAAACGCCACTGGCAGCAGCCCCGGTAACAGGCTTGTACAAGATGCGTGTCGTGAGTCTAAAATAACTGATTGAAATAATTAATATTTTTAAGGGTGCATTAGAAGAATATTTTCGGTGACAGCTTCTGTTCAAGCCTGTTACCACGATTGAGCAGTTTTACTAGGACTGTTTAATCTTGAGAAAACTACCCCTATAAGGATGGTTTTTTTCAAGACTAAA
>NZ_JAQRFO010000037.1:0-46186 GCF_028598775.1 Xenorhabdus aichiensis | reverse complement strand
CCGGCTCATAAGCAGAAGTCGGCTGAAGTTCCAGTCAAATGGATAAAAGAAATTCGGTGGTGCGGTAGTTCAGTTGGTTAGAATACCGGCCTGTCACGCCGGGGGTCGCGGGTTCGAGTCCCGTCCGCACCGCCACCGTATTTAGGGGCGTAGTTCAATTGGTAGAGCACCGGTCTCCAAAACCGGGTGTTGGGAGTTCGAGTCTCTCCGCCCCTGCCAGTTAACAACTAAGTAATAATTGATATAGCTTTCAGATTAATAGCCCAGCTAAATTTAGCTGGGTTTTTTCTTGTTTGTAATTTACCTCGTGTTCATTGTCTACTTGTAGAAATTCTCTTTAAAATCCCAATTATTTTCACAATACGGTTCTTAGCTTGTTATAGGCGCTTTTTCGACAGGAATTTTTAACAACTGCTGAATAAATGTTTGTTGATCACTGTTTTGCAACCATACCGCATATAATGGGCGTTTGATTAGTTCTCTATTAGGTGACGTTACCAGCTTAGGATAATCTTCCTGCCAATGCACGGGCAGAAAAGCTGCAGCATTTACGCTATTCAGCAATTCTCTGGCAATATGTGCTGATGTGGTTGTAATGATCGGTGGATAGTCATTTTTTAAAATCTGTTGCTCTTGCTGGTGAAAATCAGCTCCCCACTCCAACTTGATGTAATTTTCTACGCCTTGTTTAAGATTATGTTGCGTTGTCAATAAAACGAGCTGGATATTACCGATCAATTGACTTTGGAATTCATCCATTTTGGGCGGTTCTGTCGTGATTAAGAGATCTAATTCACGGGAGTGTAGTTGTTTGACCAGAATTTGGCGTGTAGAAACTCGAGATTCAATTCTCATCCCTTGATGATGCTGATAAAAAGTATTCAGCCAAGATATCAGGTAGCCCTCCCATAAGGACGCAGTAGCACCGATAGAAAGTTCTGTATGCTGTGAGACATAACTGATTTCTTTCTTTGCTAACTGCCAAGTATTCATTAGTGATTCTGCATAGGGTACAAGGCGTTCCCCTGCGGCTGTCAGGCGAATATTATTACGATGCCGTGTAAATAAATTGGTACCCAGCTGATTTTCTAATTGGCGGATCCGAAAGCTAACAGCGGATTGTGTTAGATAGAGTGATTCAGCTGCCCGACCAAAGTGACGAGTCTTACTGACTTCCAAAAAGGTTTTCAGTAATTCAGTGTCCACATGTATCTCCAATAGTTTTTGTCGTTAAGATTTAAATATTTTGTTTTACAGAATGTCAAGCCTACCTAATACTCCGCGCCATAATTAGTATGACAGTAGAGTTAGGAGTGTGTCAGATGGCTGAAAGCTTCATCACGACTAATCGTTTTTTTGATAATAGAAATTATCCACGCGGATTTTCCCGTCATGGTGATTTCAACATCAAAGAGGCCCAATTGCTAGAACGTTATGGCCATGCGTTCAATGAATTGGATCTTGGTAAACGTGAACCTCAAACAGAAGAAGAAAAACTGTTTGTTGCCGTTTGCCGAGGTGAGCGTGCCCCTGCAACGACAGAGGAAAAAGTATGGACAAAGTATTTGGCAAAAATCAGCCGTCCAAAACGTTTTCATACTCTTTCCGGCGGAAAACCGCAGATAGATTCTGCGGAGGACTATACCGATACTGATGATTAATATCATCATTGATAGTAATGATCCATCAAGAGGGGCGAAATAGCCCCTCTTCCAGATTATCCGGCTTGTTTCTGTAGTTGAATAAGTAACCTATCGATACTCCGGTAGCTGAGTGCTTCCATAATATCTGGTCTTTCTATTCTTTGTTGTTCTTTCAGGTCTGCAATCGTGCGTGAAACTTTGAGTATTCGGTGCCAGGCACGTACAGATAAGCCTAATTTCAGTAGCGTATCTTCCAGAAAAATTGAATCTTCCATCTTAAGTTTACAAGCGTTATCAGTTTGTTTGCGATTGAGGTAAGCATTCACATGTCCACATCGTTCTATTTGCACTTTTCTGGCGATTTGTACCCGTTTTTTGACTTCATGGCTACTTTCACCATGTTTTTCTGATGACTGGCTTAAGATACCTGGAGGAAGTAAGGGAACTTCAATTGAGAGATCAAAACGATCTAAAAAAGGGCCCGATAATTTGGAGAGATAGCGTAATATCTGCTGTGGGCTACTGCGATTGTGCAATCCCTGATGATATCCAGTTGGGCTTGGGTTCATGGCGGCAATCAGTTGGACTTGAGCAGGGAAGCAGACTTTCGCTCTTGCACGGGATATGACTATTTCGCCGGATTCTAATGGCTCACGTAGCGCATCCAAGGCACCCCGGCTGAATTCAGGCAATTCATCCAAAAATAATACACCATTATGCGCAAGGGAAATTTCCCCTGGCTTAGGAATTGAACCTCCACCAACGAGAGCCGCCATTGATGAACTGTGATGAGGCGCTCTAAATGGGCGTGTATGCCATTTTTGAGGATTAACCGAGTTACCCGTTAGACTGTTGATTGCAGCGACGTCTAGAGCCTCTAGATGCGTTAAGGGTGGTAGTAAGCCACACAATCGGCTGGCCAGCATAGTTTTGCTTGTGCCAGGAGGGCCAAGTAGAAGAAGATTATGACCTCCAGCGGCGGTAATTTCCAGTGCACGCTTGGCTTGCTCTTGCCCGATAATATCCCGTATATCTAAAACAAGAGGGTCGGCCTGTAACGTAATGGGAGGTGGGGAGGATAAAATGGCGGTTTCTCCTCGCAGGAAGTGGCAGACTTGAAGTAAGTGATTGGCCACCAATGTTTCATTCTGGGATAAGATAGCCAGTTCAGCTTGATTTTCTATGGACAAAATCAATTGTCTTCCTGCTCTTTTCGCACTCAGTGCTGCGGGGATGGCACCCATGACTCGGCGTATTTCGCCAGACAATGCTAACTCCCCTAAAAATTCATAATTATGTAGCTTATCTGTCGGTATCTGATCTGATGCTGCTAAAATCGCGATGGCGATAGGTAAATCATATCTTCCCCCCTCTTTAGGGAGATCGGCAGGCGCCAGATTGACGGTGATCCTTTTTGGTGGATAAGTAAAACCGCTGTTGAGCAACGCGCTTCTGACCCGATCTCTCGCTTCCTTGACGGTGGTTTCAGGTAGACCAACAAGCGTTAAGCCGGGCAGGCCATTACTGATATGTGCTTCTATCGTGACAATGGGGGAATCAACGCCTATTGTTGCTCGAGTATAAATGACGGCGAGTGTCATGGTGCTCTCCTTAGCAAGAAAGTCGCTATCATGAATTGATAAAAAATAATAAAAAGTATTTTGTTATTATTTTGCGAAGAGGCTCGTAAATATATTGACTGCTATTGGTATTTTGAAATTCATTCACCATTTGGTTTTTCTAATTAACATTTTGTTATATATGAATAATTTAATATTTTAGGTGCTTTTTATAAAGAGAGTGAATGAAATCTGTATGATATTATTCGTCAGTTATTATATATAATTTATATTAATGAATTATCTGTTGTCCCATTTGTGCATAATAATGGGAGTAGATAAAAAATATCTGCTTGGATGTTACTTCCTATAGAAAGGTGATTAAGTCGAATTTTTATTATTTTCTGTATTAATTATTTTATTAAATATGCAGATGGCAATTTTTTCTGATAGCAAGAAGCATAAACGCCAGTGCATTTATCTGTTTAAATATCTATCTATATGAAAAATATAGTTAAAATAATTTTTTTGTGAAAAAAATAAAATTAATCGTTGTCAATAATCATGGAAAATGATAACTCTTAAATATACGTTGAGCATACGAGTTAAAACGAAAAAAATTATGAACACATTTGTCCTAGTGATTAGCCTAATTATCGTGAGCGTGGTGGTGATTATTATCCCACCGTGCGGGGCTGCACTTGGACGAAGGAAGGCTTAAACAGAAAAATAGCCAGATTTCACAAAGACCCCCGCACCGAAAGGCGCGGGGGTTTTTTTTGACACGTAGAAACGCATAACAAAACAACATCACAGCAAGCCATTTACAAGCTAAATACAACAGGGGAATGACAATGAACGGGGCGCAATGGGTTGTACAAGCATTACGAACACAGGGAGTTGAAAAGATTTTTGGTTATCCTGGTGGAGCAATTATGCCAGTTTATGATGCACTGTATGACGGGGGAATTGAACACTTGTTGTGTCGTCATGAACAGGGAGCGGTGATGGCAGCAATCGGCTATGCAAGGGCGAATGGCAAACCCGGCGTTTGCATCGCGACATCAGGGCCGGGGGCAACAAACTTAATCACCGGATTGGCGGATGCGCTGCTGGATTCTGTCCCCGTTGTGGCTATCACCGGTCAGGTAAGTTCTGAATTCATTGGCACTGATGCCTTTCAGGAAATCGATATGTTGGGGCTTTCCCTTGCTTGTACAAAACACAGTTTTCTGGTCGATTCGCTGGATAAATTACCCCAAATCATGGCTGAAGCCTTTGTCATAGCAACAAGTGGCCGCCCCGGCCCTGTACTGATTGATTTACCGAAAGATATTCAGTTAGCTCAAAGCGATTTAGCGCCTTACCTGATACCTGTTGTGTCCGAATCTTTCCTCCCTGAACGAGAATTGGAACAGGCTCGTTACATGATGCTCATGGCTCAAAAACCCATTTTGTATGTAGGTGGCGGTATTGGCATGGCTGATGCAGTACCTGAGCTGCGACGTTTTGTTACCGAAACGGGATTACCCGTTGTTTCCACGCTGAAAGGCTTGGGAGCTGCGGATGCCGAGCATGAATGTTATTTGGGGATGTTGGGGATGCATGGCACAAAGGCTGCCAATCTTGCTGTCCAATCCTGTGATTTATTGATTGCCGCTGGAGCCCGTTTTGATGATCGCGTGACAGGAAAATTAAATACTTTTGCCCCCCATGCCAAAGTGATCCATGTAGATATCGATTCTGTTGAATTCAATAAATTACGTCAGGCACATGTTTCATTACCGGGGAATTTAAAAACATTATTGCCCCACTTACAGCAACCTTTATCGATCGAATCCTGGCAACAGGAAGTCAAACAATTAAAAAACGAACATACATGGTGTTATGACTATCAAGGCGTAAGTATTTATGCGCCATCACTATTAAAACAGGTATCTGAACGTAAGCCATCCAATGCGGTAATCACAACTGACGTTGGACAGCATCAGATGTGGACAGCGCAGCACATGACATTTGATGGGCCGGAAAATTTTATTACTTCCAGTGGATTAGGCACGATGGGTTTTGGCATTCCAGCGGCGATTGGCGCCCAGATGGCTCGTCCGGAAGATATGGTGCTCTGCATATCCGGTGATGGTTCTTTCATGATGAATGTACAGGAGTTAGGCACCATCAAGCGTAAGCGGTTGCCGATCAAGATTATTTTATTGGATAACCAGCGTCTGGGCATGGTTCGACAGTGGCAAGAACTGTTTTTTGACAAACGCTATAGCGAAACGATCTTAAACGATAATCCTGATTTTATTGCCTTGGCAAAAGCTTTTGATATTCCTGGTCAACAAATCACTGATAAAACCCAAATCAATGCAGCGCTGGATGCTTTGTTCAGCAGCGAAGGTCCGTATTTATTACACGTATCCATTGACGAATTAGAGAATGTCTGGCCATTGGTTCCACCAGGCTCAAGCAATGCAACCATGTTGGAGAAGTCATTATGATGCAGCATCAACTTGCTATTCAGGCACGGTTTTGTCCTGAGATTTTGGAACGAATTCTGAGAGTTGCCCGTCATCGTGGATTTCAGATATGTGCATTGAATATGGATCATACAACAGATAGTGATAATGTAAGCATTGAACTCACAGTCGCCAGTCAACGCTCTGTAAATTTACTTTTTTCTCAACTGATGAAATTAGTCGATGTTGCTGGTGTTGAGATCCGGCACAAAGAATCACAATTAATAAGCGCATAAGGCGCAATTGAAGGAAATTGAAGAATGACAAAGCAAGCTGATTATATTTGGTTCAACGGTGAAATGGTTCCTTGGGCCGATGCGAAAGTCCACGTTATGTCTCACGCCCTGCATTACGGAACTTCTGTATTTGAGGGCGTTCGTTGCTATAACTCTCACAAAGGGCCAGTTGTTTTTCGTCATCGTGAACATATGCGGCGTTTGCATGACTCAGCCAAGATTTACCGTATGCCCGTGAGCCAGAGCGTTGATGAATTAATGGAAGCCTGTCGTGAAACACTCCGTAAAAATAAATTAGTCAGCGCTTACATTCGCCCATTGGTTTTTATTGGTGATGTTGGAATGGGGGTCAATCCTCCAGACGGTTATAAAACAGATATCATTATTGCGGCTTTTCCATGGGGGGCTTATTTAGGAGAAGAGGCGCTGGATCAGGGTATTGATGCGATGGTTTCTTCATGGAATCGTGTGGCAGCCAATACGATCCCAACAGGGGCAAAAGCAGGTGGTAACTATCTTTCCTCTCTGCTGGTGGGCAGTGAAGCACGACGCCATGGTTATCAGGAAGGTATTGCACTGGATGTTCATGGCTATATTTCAGAAGGCGCGGGGGAAAACCTGTTTGAAGTGAAAGATGGGGTGCTGTTTACGCCTCCATTTGCGTCATCAGCGCTGCCAGGGATTACCCGTGATGCCATTATCAAACTGGCGCAGGATCTTGGTCTGGAAGTGCGTGAACAAATACTTACCCGTGAATCGCTTTATTTGGCTGATGAAGTATTTATGACGGGGACAGCGGCAGAAATCACGCCGGTTCGTAGTGTTGATGGCATTCAAGTGGGTATTGGTAAATGTGGGCCAATCACTAAAAAAATCCAGAATGCCTTCTTTGGCTTATTTGATGGTACGACAGAAGATAAATGGGGCTGGCTGGACGCCGTTAATCCTTAATAAAAAAAGACAAAATGTAACAGGCGGCTCGTTCCCCGCCTGTTTTGATTGCTGATACTCATTAGATAAGACACGGGAGTGAAAACAATGCCTAAATACCGTTCTGCCACGACAACTCATGGCCGTAATATGGCGGGAGCACGAGCCTTATGGCGTGCGACGGGTATGACTGATGAGGATTTTGGAAAACCTATTATTGCGGTTGTGAACTCATTTACTCAGTTCGTGCCCGGGCATGTTCACCTGAGGGATTTAGGAAAACTGGTAGCAGAACAGATTGAGGCATCAGGAGGTGTCGCGAAAGAATTCAACACAATTGCAGTTGATGATGGTATTGCGATGGGGCATGGCGGAATGCTCTATTCCTTGCCTTCGCGTGAGTTGATTGCTGATTCTGTGGAATATATGGTCAATGCCCACTGCGCGGATGCGATGGTGTGTATCTCCAACTGTGACAAAATCACACCGGGCATGTTGATGGCATCAATGCGTCTGAATATCCCGGTTATTTTTGTTTCTGGTGGCCCGATGGAAGCCGGTAAAACCCGCCTGTCTGATCAGATCATCAAACTGGATCTGATTGATGCGATGATTCAGGGAGCCAATCCCAATGTCAGTGATGAAGAAAGCAATCAGATAGAACGTTCAGCTTGTCCGACATGCGGTTCCTGCTCAGGCATGTTTACGGCTAACTCCATGAATTGCCTGACTGAAGCATTGGGACTTTCGCAGCCGGGTAATGGTTCACTGCTCGCCACGCATGCGGATCGCAAGGCGCTGTTTTTAAATGCGGGCAAACGCATCGTCGAGCTGACCAAACGCTATTATGAGCAAAATGATGATAGCGCTTTGCCTCGTAACATCGCGACCAAAGCTGCCTTTGAAAATGCGATGATACTGGATATTGCGATGGGCGGGTCTACCAACACGGTACTGCATCTGCTGGCGGCGGCGCAGGAAGGCGATGTTGATTTCACTATGGCGGACATTGATCGTTTGTCTCGTCTAGTGCCTCATTTGTGTAAAGTGGCACCAAGCACCCAGAAATATCATATGGAAGACGTACATCGTGCAGGGGGAGTCATCGGGATCCTCGGTGAACTGGATCGTGCGGAGCTTCTGAATCGTGATGTGAAAAATGTTTTGGGGCTGGATCTGCCGCAAACGTTGGCTCAGTACGACATCATGCTGACACAGGATGAAGGTGTTAAGAGCATGTATTCTGCGGGGCCAGCAGGTATTCGAACCACTAAAGCCTTTTCGCAGGATTGCCGTTGGCCGTCATTGGACACAGATCGCAAGGAAGGGTGTATCCGTGAACGTACTCATGCTTATAGCCAAGATGGTGGTTTGGCAGTGCTGTCTGGTAACGTCGCGGCTAATGGCTGTATCGTAAAAACCGCTGGGGTGGATGAAGGAAGCCTGATTTTTCGTGGCCCAGCCAAGGTTTATGAAAGTCAGGATGATGCAGTAGAGGCGATTCTGGGAGGCAAAGTTGTTGCGGGTGATGTTGTGGTTATCCGCTATGAAGGCCCGAAAGGCGGTCCCGGTATGCAGGAAATGCTCTATCCAACCACCTATTTGAAATCGATGGGACTGGGTAAAAGCTGTGCTCTTATCACTGATGGTCGTTTTTCAGGCGGAACATCAGGGTTGTCGATTGGCCATGTTTCCCCTGAAGCGGCTAGTGGTGGTGTGATTGGGTTGGTTTATGATGGCGATATCATCGATATTGATATTCCGAACCGTAAAATCCATCTGGATGTTAACGAAACAGAATTGGCAGTACGTACACAGGCTGAACTATCTCGTGGAGATCAGGCATGGACACCTAAATCCCGTGATCGTCAGGTCTCTTTTGCCCTGCGGGCTTATGCTTTACTGGCGACCAGTGCCGATAAAGGTGCTGTACGCGATAAAGCAAAATTAGGGGGCTGACTGTGGCAGTTTATCCTCTTAATGCTGAGCCAAAGGGAGCGGAATACCTCAAAGCCGCCTTGAGTGCACCGGTTTATGATGTCGCCCAGGTTACCCCGCTGCAAGAAATGGAAAAAATCTCTGCCCGTTTAGCGAATACCATTTTAGTTAAACGGGAAGATCGTCAGTTAGTACACAGTTTCAAACTGCGTGGTGCATACACGATGATCGCGGGTTTGACTGAGGAGCAGAAAGCCAAAGGCGTGATTACCGCTTCTGCGGGCAATCATGCGCAGGGGGTGGCACTTTCTGCCAGCAAAGTGGGCACCAGAGCCATCATTGTCATGCCGATTGCCACAGCAGACATCAAAGTTGATGCAGTACGCAGTTTTGGTGGTGAAGTCCTGTTATACGGTGCTAATTTTGATGAAGCTAAGGCAAAAGCCATTTCGGTGGCAAAAGAGCACGGCTATACCTTTGTACCGCCGTTTGATCACCCTGCTGTGATCGCGGGGCAGGCAACACTGGCAATGGAACTTTTACAGCAGGATGTTCACCTTGATCGCATTTTTGTGCCGGTTGGCGGTGGCGGTTTGATTGCGGGTGTCGCAGTATTGATCAAACAACTTGTACCGGAAATGAAAGTCATTGGAGTGGAGGCCGAAGATTCCGCGTGTCTGAAAGCAGCACTGGAAGCAGGGCATCCAGTCGATTTACCGAGGGTGGGGCTGTTTGCAGAAGGCGTTGCAGTCAAACGTATCGGTGATGAAACATTCCGTTTATGCCAGCAGTATGTTGATGATGTCATTACGGTGGATAGTGATGCCATCTGTGCCGCCATGAAAGATATTTTTGAGGATGTCAGGGCGATTGCCGAACCTTCCGGTGCTCTGGCGCTGGCGGGTTTGAAGAAATACGTGCAGCAGCATCAGATTCAGGGAGAAAGGCTGGCGCATATTCTCTCAGGTGCCAACGTGAATTTTCATGGCCTGCGTTATGTTTCTGAACGCTGCGAACTGGGAGAACAGCGTGAAGCATTACTGGCTGTCACAATTCCTGAGCAAAAGGGAAGTTTCCTGAATTTTTGTCAGACGCTGGGAACGCGTGTTGTGACAGAATTTAGTTATCGTTATTCGGATGCGACTAACCCTGCTGAAGCCTGTATTTTTGTTGGCGTACGGCTGAATCGAGGCAATGCAGAACGTCTTGAAATCATCAATGAGTTGAAAGCATCGGGTTATCAGGTCGCTGACTTTACCGATGATGAAATGGCAAAACTGCATGTTCGTTACATGATCGGTGGCCGTCCTGCCAAGCCATTACAGGAACGGCTATACAGTTTCGAATTTCCTGAATCGCCGGGGGCTTTATTGAAGTTTTTGCAGACACTGGGAACACATTGGAATATCACACTATTCCATTACCGCAGCCATGGGATGGATTACGGTCGCGTATTGGCTGCCTTTGAACTTTCCGGCGCGGAAGTGCGTTTTGCTCGCCATCTTGATGATTTGGGTTATGAATACCATGATGAAACGAATAATCCTTCTTTTAACCTGTTGTTGAAATAGGATTCTTTGATCATCGGCATAAAAAATAGCACCTTGGCAGGTGCTATTTTCAGAATAAAGAATTGTTCACAACATCCCCCAAAATGCTTTAACCAACGGTTCCTGTAAGCGCTTACTCAGCGTACAGACGCCTAACTCAAATGGTTCGACCAGCGCAATATTCTCTAATAGCGATATACGATTGCGTACAGGCTCTGGGCTATTTTCGACGACAACCGCCGGGATCAATGCGATCCCGCAACCTAACGCAACCATCGAAACAATGGCTTCATGGCCTGAGACGGTAGCGTAAATCAAAGGATTAGGGATTTTATTCCGGCGGAACCAAAGTTCGATGCGTGTACGTGAAGGCCCATGTTCCGGCAGAATAAAAGGAATGGCATTCCAGTCAGGTTGTTCCTGTGTGGCAAGTGTTCTCACAGCACAAGGCAGGGAAGGGGCAATCAATACCAAAGGGATTTCGCCTATCTTGGTAAAACTGACATTATGGGGCAGTTTTTCCGGTTTGCCTGCAATGCCTAAATCGGCTTGGTCAGATTGGATCCTATCGACGGCATCAGCGGCATCTCCCGTTGTCAGTTTTATTTCTACCAAGGGATGCTCTGCACGAAATTTATCCAGTACCTGCGGAAGATGGCTATAAGCCGCCGTAACCGAACAGAACAGGCGTAATTCACCGCTCAATGAGGGACTCTGGTGATTTAATGAATGGTGTAACTGCTGATATTGCAGGAGTGTCTGCTGAGCAAATTGCTTTAGCTGTTCACCTGCGAAAGTGAGCTTGACTGTCCGGTTATCCCGCAGAAATAACGGATGCCCTAATAGTTCTTCAAGTCGTTGGATTTGGCGTGAAAGTGTGGATGGACTGACGTGTATAGCTTTGGCCGTGCGTCCAAAGTGACAACTTTCTGCAAGATGTAAAAACAGTTTTAAATCGCGTATATCCATCGAGTTCTGGCCTTCTTACCGTGACAAGTTTAATGTTGCATAAAATGCAACATAGTCTTGTTAATATATCAATTTAAGCAATGGCTTTCATGGCATATATTGGAATGATGCAAACGACCTCACAACAATAACATCGGAGTCACCCATGGCTAATTATTTTGATACGTTGAACCTGCGCCAGCAATTGGCGCAGTTAGGCAAATGCCGTTTTATGGCGCGGGAAGAATTTGCTGACGAAGCAGGATATTTAAAAGGCAAGAAAGTGGTCATTGTCGGCTGTGGTGCGCAAGGGCTGAATCAGGGTCTAAACATGCGTGATTCTGGTTTGGATATTGCCTATGCATTGCGTCAAGAAGCGATTGAAGAAAAACGCGCATCATGGCGTAAGGCAACGGAAAACGGCTTCAAGGTCGGCACCTATGAAGAGTTGATCCCACAGGCCGATTTGGTCATTAACCTGACGCCAGACAAACAGCATTCTGCGGTGGTTCAGGCAGTTCAGCCTTTGATGAAAGAAGGTGCAGCACTGGGATATTCTCACGGTTTCAATATCGTGGAAGTGGGCGAGCAGGTTCGTAAAGACATCACCGTCGTAATGGTTGCGCCTAAATGCCCAGGTACGGAAGTTCGCGAAGAATATAAACGTGGTTTTGGTGTCCCTACTTTGATTGCCGTGCATCCAGAAAACGATGTGAAAGGTGAAGGCATGGCGATTGCAAAAGCATGGGCTGCTGCAACGGGGGGTCATCGCGCTGGTGTGCTGGAATCTTCTTTCGTGGCTGAAGTGAAATCAGACTTAATGGGCGAACAGACCATTTTATGCGGTATGTTACAGGCGGGTTCTCTGCTTTGTTATGACAAGCTGGTGGCAGAGGGAACAGAGCCGGGTTATGCCGGTAAGCTGATTCAATTTGGCTGGGAAACTATCACGGAGGCATTGAAGCAGGGCGGTATCACATTGATGATGGATCGTCTGTCCAACTCAGCAAAACTGCGTGCTTATGCCCTTTCCGAGCAGTTGAAGGTTATTTTAGCACCGCTGTTCCAGAAACATATGGATGACATCATTTCCGGAACGTTTTCTTCTACCATGATGGCAGACTGGGCAAATGACGATAAAAACCTGCTGACTTGGCGTGCAGAAACAGGCCAGACACCATTCGAAAACTACCCGGATCACAGCGGCAATATCAGCGAGCAGGAATACTTTGATCATGGCGTGCTGATGATAGCGATGGTCAAAGCTGGGGTGGAGCTGGCGTTTGAAACTATGGTGGATGCCGGCATTATTGAGGAATCAGCCTATTATGAATCGCTGCATGAACTGCCATTGATTGCGAATACCATTGCTCGTAAGCGTCTGTATGAAATGAATGTGGTGATTTCCGATACGGCGGAATATGGTAATTACCTGTTCTCTCACGTTGCGGTTCCATTACTGAAAGAGAAATTTATGGCTACCTTGCAGGCAGGGGACATGGGTAAACCCGTGGCAGACAGCAGTATCGACAATGCCCAATTACGTGATGTTAACGAAGCGATTCGTCACCATCCGATTGAGACTATTGGTCATACTCTGCGTGGTTATATGACCGATATGAAGCGTATTGCAGTGGGTGGATAATTTACTTATCAGGCTGCTCTTATCGAGATGAACTCCTATAAAACAACGCCCGATGAAATTCTATCGAGCGTTGTTTTTTTATGGGCGTTTACAGGTCAAACCGTTGTTTCAGATCATCGATGGCCTGACGCTGTAAAATTTCAAAAGGTGCTCTCGGTTGCTGTAATTCGAGCATGGCAAGAGCTGGATCAATGACTTCAGTGCGAACACCTGACAATTCTTCCATGACGGCCAAGCCACAGAAAGGCACATAGGCTTCGGAATAACCGCCTTCGTGTACCATCACCAGTTTGCCATGACAGAGCTCATCCGCTACCTGCTGCATTTTACGCGTCATCTCACGGAAACTGTCACTGTGCAACTGCATCCGTGCCAGCGGATCAAAGCCATTGGCATCATAGCCACAGGCAATGATAATCAGCTCAGGCTGGTAACGTCGCAGTGCCGGCATGACAATTTGATCCATGGCATACATGTAGCTGTCATGGCCGGCACCAGCCATCAGTGGAATATTGATATTGAACCCTTCACCCGGACCTTCACCGATATCGTCTTCGCCACTGTAACCTACGGGATAGCAGCGATCCTGATGCAGTGAAATTGTCAGTACATCATCCCGTTGCCAAAAGATATGTTGTGTTCCATTACCGTGGTGTACATCCCAGTCGACGACTGCTACTCGGCCGAGGCCCAGTTGCTCTTTTGCTTTTTCAATCGCAAGAGAAATATTGGCGAGGAAACAGAAGCCCATGGCTTGATCGGGCAGGCAATGATGGCCGGGGGGACGAGAAAGGCTGTAGGCATTATCCAGTTCACCGTGTAATACGGATTTTACCGCAGCATAAGCCAGCCCCGCAGACAGTTTGGCAATATCATAACTGCCTGCTCCCAGCGATGCTTCAGACCCCAATGTACCGCCACCGTTATCGCTCAGGTACTTAAAGCGCTGTAAATAAGATTCTGTGTGAACGAGCCTTAATGTTGCTTCATCGATAGGTTCGGCGCTCATTAGCTGCAATGAATGACTTAAACCGGAAACATCCATTAAACTTTTCATTCTGCGTTTGGTTTCCGGTGACTCAGCATGTCCTGCACCACACGGCGGTTGTACCCATCCACCTACGGGAAATATGAAGGTATGTTGGGAACCCGTATTGTGCCAGAAACAAAGTTCATCAAAGAAAAAACCCGTTTTACGTAGCATATTGCACCCATTTTATTGATTCGATGATAATAAGATTATAGTGCTAATTAAGTTAAACAGATATTATGTGTTACTGTAAATAGAGGTTCACTATTGCATAGAAGAAGGGAATAAATCTATTTTTATAGAAATAACTTTAATCTTTATCACAAAATTAAATTATAAATAATAATGATCACATGACTAATTAAAATTGTTAATAAATATAAAATTTTTTGTATTAATTAATTTATTGATTTTTAAATAAAAACATTGAAATAAATATTTATTATCATGATTTGACAAGGTAGTGAATAATATATAATCAGGATGTTTTTTCGCTAATATGTACGGATGTTAAATAATAAATGTTAAATAATAAATGTTAAATAACAATAGGATATAAATTGTTATCGTTAAGGTTATGGTTAGTGTTTATTAATATTAATGCAAACAGAATGTCGTAAAAATTTATTTTTTCTTAATAATATAGTTACTGAAATAGAATAAATAATTTTAAAAAAGACTGGTGCGTATTTATGTATGAGAAGTATCTGTAAATATTCTATTTTAGCTCATGTGACTTTATTAAGTTAATAATAAAAATCAATATTTAATTTGTTAATGGTTTATTATGAAAAATGTTTATTTTTTTATTTCAATATAATTTTAAAAACAATTTTCATATAAATTAGGGTTAAAAAATAGAATGACTTAATTATTTTATCTCGCGATAACCAATTTATGTAAAGGAAACCTCCTTTCTGCTACACTTCTTACCCTCGATGTTTATCCTGATATAACCCTCTAAAGAGTATGCGATTAAATCCTAGTCAACAACAAGCGGTTGAATTTGTCACAGGGCCTTGTCTGGTTCTGGCAGGTGCAGGCTCTGGCAAGACCAGAGTGATCACCAATAAAATTGCCCACCTGATCCGTGCCTGCGGTTATCAGGCGCGTCATATCGCCGCAGTGACTTTCACCAACAAGGCGGCACGGGAAATGAAAGAGCGTGTCGCGCAGACTTTGGGGCGCAAGGAAACCAGAGGGTTGATGATTTCGACTTTCCATACTCTGGGTCTGGAAATCATCAAGCGTGAATACAAAGCGCTGGGCATGAAGAGTAACTTCTCGTTGTTCGATGATCAGGATCAAAGGGTATTGCTGAAAGATCTGACGGCGGATTTGCTGGAGGAAGATAAGGATCTACTGCAAAAACTGAGCTCCAGCATTTCCAACTGGAAAAATGATCTGATGTCACCAGAGCAGGTGATTAGGCAGGCTCGTTCGGCGCAGGAGCATCAATTTGCGGAGTGTTATCGCCGTTATGATCTGCATTTGAACAGTTGCAACGTTCTCGACTTTGATGACCTGATTACCAAACCTACATTGCTGTTAATGCAGAATGAAGAGGTTCGGGAACGTTGGCAAAATAAAATTCGTTATCTGCTGGTGGATGAATATCAGGATACCAACACCAGCCAGTATCAATTGGTGAAACTATTGGTGGGCAATCGGGCGCGTTTTACCGTAGTGGGTGATGATGATCAATCCATCTATTCATGGCGTGGTGCTCGCCCACAAAACTTGATTCTGCTGAATGAGGATTTTCCTCAATTGAACGTGATCAAACTGGAACAGAATTATCGTTCATCAGGGCGGATATTGAAGGCCGCGAATATTCTGATTGCCAATAATCCCCATGTATTTGAGAAGAAACTGTTTTCAGAACTGGGCTATGGTGATCTGCTCAGGGTGATTGAAGCGAATAATGAAGATCATGAAGCGGAGCGAGTAGTGGGAGAATTGATTGCTCATCACTTTATTAATAAAACCGAATATAAAGATTACGCCATTCTATATAGAGGCAATCACCAGTCTCGTATTTTTGAAAAAATGCTGATGCAAAACCGTATTCCTTATCGCATTTCTGGGGGAACTTCATTCTTTTCCCGCCCTGAAATAAAGGACTTACTCTCTTATCTGCGGGTGTTGACCAATCCCGACGATGACAGTGCATTTCTACGAATCGTCAATACCCCACGCCGAGAAATCGGCGCGGTGACAATCCAAAAATTGGGCGAGTGGGCGAATCAGCGTAACAAAAGCTTGTATCACGCCAGTTTCGATCTCGGTCTGGAGCAGAGTCTGACAGGGCGCGGGTTGGCTGCCCTACAGCACTTTACCCACTGGATGGATGAAATTTCCCGCCAGACCGAGCGTGAGCCATTGCTGGCGGTGCGGGATTTGCTGCGCGGTATGGACTATGAAAGCTGGCTGTATGAAACGTCACCTAGCCCAAAAGCGGCTGAAATGCGGATGAAAAACGTCAATCAGCTTTTTACTTGGATGAGTGAAATGTTTGAAGGGGATGACCTGAATGAACCGATGACGCTGTCGCAAGTTGTGGCGCGTTTTACCCTGCGAGACATGCTGGAACGTGGGGAGGACGATGAGGAATTGGATCAGGTTCAGCTGATGACATTGCATGCATCCAAGGGGCTAGAGTTCCCTTATGTTTTTCTGGTGGGTATGGAAGAAGGTTTGTTGCCGCATCAAAGCAGCATTGATGAAGATAATATCGATGAAGAGCGACGTCTGGCTTATGTCGGGATTACCCGAGCACGACGGGAGCTATTTTTTACCCTCAGCAAAGAGCGTCGTCAGTATGGTGAGCTGATTCGGCCTGAACCGAGTCGATTCTTGCTGGAGTTGCCGCAGGATGATTTGCACTGGCCGAGAGGCAAAAAGATGATCAGTGCAGAAGATCGAATGAAGCAAGGGCAATCGCGTCTTGCCGATATCAAATCCCGTTTGGGGCTTGGTCAGAAAAACAGCGGAAAATAAAATCGGATGAATACCCTGTATTCGCGTTGAATACAGGGATAGGTAGATTATCCGAGATGGGAGTTATTCTGCTCTTCAAGGAACAATGTCCACTGAATATAACTTTGCCACTGGATTTCCTGATGTAAGGCTTCAGCCCTGAGTGGATGCTGCATTTGCCATTGATAGGGCAGGATGATGGTGAGCGTCTCATTTTCAACCCGCAGCCGCAAGGCCGGTAAAATATCGTCTCGCCGACGGCTGGCAAAAATAATGGCCAGACGCAACAAGCGGCATAATCGCTGTGCCTGTAACGGTGGCAAGGCATTTTGCTGACTGAGTGAGGCCAGATCGACAGAACCGCTTTGATTGTTCAACAGCGTTGCCAGCAATCGTTTTTGAGCGGGGGTATAACCGGGAAGATCCAAATGACTGATGAGATACGCTGAGTGAGCCGGGCCTTGGCGAAAATCGACACACAGGCCGATTTCATGAAGTAGACAGGCGCTGGTCAACAACTCGCGACATCGTGCATCCAGATTCCATGCCGTGGCGACCTGCTGACAAAAATGTTCGGCCAGTTGCTTGACGCGCAGAGCTTGTTCAATATCCAGTTGAAAACGGTGTTGAATATTGCACAGAGTTCTTGTACGGATATCCTGCTCAATGGGTAAATCCAGCATCCCATAAACCAGCCCCTCACGCAGTGCGCCTCCCGCAAGGATCATGCTTTCGATGTTCAGTGCCTGAAAGATGGCAATTAAAATTGCCAGCCCGCTAGGGAAAACTAATGCCCGTTCTAATGTCAGCCCGTCGATTTCAAGCTCTTCCAGCTTGCCGCACTCAATCGCCTTGTATTTAAGCTGTTGTAGCTTCGGCAGGGTGATAAGTTCATCCATCCCCTGTGCAATCATGATTTCCTGCAACGCCTGTACTGTACCGGAGGCACCAACACAAATCTGCCAACCCTGCTTAAGCAGGGTCGTGGTGATAGGGGCGAGAATATGGTGGGCAGCGGATTCTGCCTGTGCAAAGTTTTCTTCTGTCAGGCTGCGATCATTGAAGTAGCGCTCCAGCCAAGTGACGCAGCCCACTTCAAGGCTGAACAACTGATTGGCTTTTGCTCCGGTGCCTGTGACCAATTCTGTACTGCCACCACCAATATCCACCACAAGACGCTTTTCAGACCCACCTGTCGTGTGGGCAACACCTTGATAAATCAGCTGAGCTTCTTCTTCACCACTGATGACTTTGACTGGACTCCCCAATATTTCAGAGGCTTTCCCGACAAAATCAGCCGAATTTACAGCCAATCGCAATGTTGCCGTAGCGACAACGCGGATCTGCGAGGCAGGGATATCCTGTAAATATTCGGAAAATAGGCGAAGGCACTGCCATCCCCGCTCCATTGCCTGTTGTGATAAATGATTATTTTTATCCAACCCGGTGGCCAGCCTGACCTTGCGCTTGATGCGGGTGACCACTTGAATGCTACCAGACACTTCACGGACAACCAGCATGTGAAAACTGTTTGAGCCTAAATCGATAGCGGCATAGAGCGAAGAAGAACTCAGCATAGTATTATTCAGCCTGGATGTTTACGGTTGCGAGTTGGATTTCCACGGCGCGACATATTGGTGCGCCGTGGGTGTCCTCCTGAACGAGCGCGGTTACGGCGCTTGGGTACAGGTAAATCCATCAGCAGTGCATCACTGTTATATTTGCTTACAGGGATCTGATGCTGGATATACTCTTCGATCGACGGTAGATTCAGAGCGTACTCTTCACATGCCAGACTGATTGAATGCCCGCTTTCTCCTGCGCGACCCGTGCGGCCAATGCGGTGGACGTAATCCTCACAGTCGTCCGGCAGGTCATAGTTAAATACATGGGTTACAAAAGGAATATGCAGACCGCGGGCAGCAACATCAGTGGCGACTAGAATATCCAGATTTCCCAGACTGAACTCTTCCAGAATACGCAGTCGTTTTTTCTGCGCAACATCACCTGTCAGCAGACCAACACGATGCCCATCGGCAGCCAGATGTGCCCAGATATCTTCGCAGCGGTGTTTGGTATTGGCAAAAATGATGCAGCGATCGGGCCACTCTTCTTCCAGCAGGGTCTGTAACAGACGCATCTTTTCTTCATTGGAAGGATAAAACAGCTCTTCCTGAATGCGATGCCCCGTTTTCTGCAAGGGTTCCACTTCCACATATTCAGGGCTATTCATCTGTTCAAAGGCGAGTTCACGCACTCGATAAGACAGGGTAGCGGAAAACAGCAGATTCATTCGCTGAGCGGCAACAGGCATCCGGCGGAACAGCCAGCGGATATCTTTGATAAAGCCCAAATCATACATGCGATCTGCTTCATCCAGTACCACAACCTGAACCGCATTAAGATTGACATATCCTTGTTTGGTGTAATCGATTAAACGACCGGTTGTGCCAATCACGATATCGACGCCAGATTCCAGAACCTTAAGCTGCTTATCATAGCCGTCGCCACCGTAGGCGAGCCCCATTTTCAGTCCCGTGGCTTCTGCCAACTCCTCCGCGTCAGAGTAAATCTGGACGGCTAATTCGCGGGTGGGGGCCATAATCAGCGCCCTTGGCTGATTAGTTTTGTGATCTGCCGCAGCAGGATGGGTCAGTAAATAATGAAAAGTAGACGTCAGAAATGCTAGCGTCTTGCCCGTTCCGGTTTGTGCCTGCCCCGCAACATCTCGGCCTTCGACAGTAAAAGGCAAAGTTAGCGCCTGTATTGGCGTGCAGTTGGAAAAGCCCTTTTTATCAAGGGCTTCAATGACCTTGGGGTGCAATGCGAAGTCGGAAAACTTCTTTTCTGTCAAATGTGTTTTGCTCATAGTGTGGTAGAATATCAGTTAACTATTGCTTTAAGAAAGTGTATCCGCTGAAATAAAGACACGTTTATGTTGGTTAATGTACACTGGGACCGTAAAAAATTTTACTTTGGAGCAAAAATAATGAACGAGAAGATTATAAGTGATCGTATCATCCATTTGGCTGATGCGGATTTTGATGCAAAAAAATTAAACGTAAAAGGCGCCGTTCTCGTCGAATTCTGGGCTGAATGGTGTGGTCCCTGTAAAATGATTGCCCCTATTTTGGACGAAGTTTCCGAAGAATACGCAGGCAAGCTGACAGTTGCCAAACTGAACGTTGATGATCACGAGCAAGCACCAAAAGCTCATGGTATTCGCGGTATTCCAACACTGATCTTGTTTAAAGATGGTGAAAAGGCCGCAACGCAAGTAGGTGCTTTGTCAAAAACGCAACTGAAAGCGTTTTTAGACTCACATATCTAATTTAGAGTCTGATCACAGTAATCACGGGCGTTTAGCGGATAAAGTGATTTATCTTACTGACCGCTAGACGTCTGCAACGAAGCGTGGTAAGTTAGCAGTCATGTGCTTGTATGAAGCATTGCATCAGTGGATTCTTCAATTTATATAAAGAATTGACATTAAGCGTGTTACATACTAAACAATCTGTAGTGTCTGATAAATCTGTTATCTCTGGTTCATCTGAAGTATCTGATGGCATATCGCATTTGGCAAAGTATTTGAGAGCATATATACGGGAATCATTCGGTATATAGCTTGGTGCTGACAGCGTCTCTATGTTAAGCATCTTTATGTCGCGCTTTTTTATATCTCAATCGTTATTGAGATAGTATTTGCTGAAGTTGTGTTTACTGAGACAGTACTCACACTGAGATAATGCTTACGATAAGATAGTTTTTATGATGAGATAGTTCTTATATTTGAAATTAACCACGTTTCGTTACTATTATCTCAGCCGTGTTTTGACAGTTTGTCAGCCTTATTTTGAAATCAATCTGAGTACTTCAAACTATTGCCTTGTAATATTAGTTAATATGTTAAAAGGTTTTATTCGTTTCTGGTACAAATAAACAGGCACCGATAACGCTGCCATACCATTCACGTTCATAGTTCGAGATATACCCCGAGTTAAAGAACCCACCATTATGAATCTTACCGAATTAAAGAATACGCCGGTATCTGAGTTGATTACTCTCGGCGAAAATATGGGGCTGGAAAACCTGGCTCGTATGCGCAAGCAAGACATTATTTTTTCTATTCTCAAACAGCATGCGAAGAGTGGAGAAGATATTTTCGGAGATGGGGTACTGGAGATATTGCAGGATGGATTTGGTTTCCTCCGTTCCGGAGACAGCTCCTACCTTGCAGGTCCCGATGATATCTACGTTTCTCCTAGCCAAATCCGCCGTTTTAACCTCCGTACTGGTGATACCATTTCAGGTAAAATTCGCCCACCAAAAGAAGGTGAACGCTATTTTGCCCTGTTGAAGGTTAACGAAGTTAACTTTGACAAGCCTGAAAACGCCCGTAATAAAATCCTGTTTGAGAACCTGACTCCACTTCATGCCAACAATCGTCTGCGCATGGAGCGTGGCAATGGTTCTACTGAGGATTTGACTGCCCGTGTTCTGGATTTGGCAGCACCTATTGGCCGTGGTCAGCGTGGCCTGATTGTTGCTCCGCCAAAAGCGGGTAAAACCATGCTGCTGCAAAACATTGCGGCTAACATTGCCAACAACTACCCAGACTGCGTCTTGATGGTTTTGCTGATCGATGAACGTCCAGAAGAAGTCACTGAAATGCAGCGTCTGGTAAAAGGTGAAGTGATTGCTTCAACCTTTGATGAACCTGCTTCCCGTCACGTACAAGTGGCTGAAATGGTTATCGAAAAAGCAAAACGTCTGGTTGAGCACAAAAAAGACGTTATTATCCTGCTGGATTCCATTACCCGTCTGGCTCGTGCGTATAACACTGTAGTTCCTGCTTCCGGTAAGGTACTGACCGGTGGTGTGGATGCTAATGCACTGCATCGTCCAAAGCGTTTCTTTGGTGCGGCCCGTAACGTTGAAGAAGGTGGTAGCTTGACCATCATCGCGACTGCGCTGGTTGATACGGGTTCCAAGATGGACGAAGTGATTTACGAAGAATTTAAAGGTACAGGTAACATGGAACTGCACCTGTCCCGTAAGATCGCTGAAAAACGCGTCTTCCCTGCCATTGACTACAACCGCTCTGGTACACGTAAAGAAGAATTGCTCACTACGCAGGATGAACTGCAAAAAATGTGGATCTTGCGTAAAATCATCCATCCGATGGGCGAAGCTGATGCGATGGAATTCCTTATCAACAAACTGGCTATGACAAAAACAAACGAAGAATTCTTCGACTTTATGAAACGTTCATAGTTTGTAAATGATAAATAGTCATTTCGTCAAAACGCCACATTCTTGTGGCGTTTTTTTTATCAAGGGATTAACTTGTTCGCCTGAAATGGTACATATTTTGCATCTTTTTCATCAGATTAAGTGAGTGTTTTCTGGGCACAGCCATTTACAAATGCTTAGGAAACCATAATTAATCACGCTCTACAGCTTACATTGTCTATTTGCTTTATTTTTATACATAGCAGAATGTCTTCTTTTTAATAGGGAGCTTATGGATTTGGTGTCGAATGGAGCATCCATAAGTCAATGAATAATAGATGAACCATCATTATTTTTACAGAGAGTTGTTATTGTGAATATTCCCAGTATGAGTGTCGAAATTTTTTGCATATTTATATTTTCATCCGTGTTTCTGTTTCTGGCACGCAAGGTGGCAAAAATTATCGGCCTTGTTGATAAGCCGAATTACCGCAAGTGCCATCATGGATTAATCCCTCTGGTAGGTGGTATCTCTGTCTTTTTTGGCGTTTGTTTTGCTTTTGCTATAACAAAAGAATTTATACCTCATAAATGGTTATATCTGGCTTGTGCGGGAATATTGGTTTTTGTCGGCGCGTTAGATGACCGTTTTGATATCAGCGTGAAAATTCGGGCAACAATTCAGGCACTGGTTGGGATCAGCATGATGTATTTTGCTGATCTCAAAATTGAAAGTTTGGGCAGCGCTTTTGGCCCATGGGAAATGACATTGGGTCCATTCAGCTATGTTGTTACTCTGTTTGCTGTCTGGGCTGCCATTAACGCCTTTAACATGGTTGATGGGATTGATGGCTTATTGGGAGGTCTGTCCAGTGTTTCTTTCGGAGCATTGGGAATTTTGCTATATGCAAACGGTAATACAGCACTGGCATTTTGGTGTTTTGCGTTTATCGCGGGGATATTACCTTATATTCTTCTCAATCTGGGGCTACTCGGGACGCGCTTCAAAGTTTTTATGGGAGATGCGGGAAGCACTCTGATCGGCTTTACCATTATCTGGTTGCTGACCGAAACGACTCAGGGTGAACACAGTTCGGTTAATCCAGTGACTGCATTGTGGATTATTGCGATCCCATTAATGGATATGGTTGCAATTATGTATCGCCGACTGCGCAAGGGTATGAGTCCGTTTTCGCCCGATCGCCAGCATATTCACCACTTGATCATGCGTGCGGGTTTCACTTCCCGTCAGGCATTTATCTTAATTACCGTGGCCGCTGCTTTATTGGCATCGATAGGGATCATTGGTGAACAACTGAGTTTTGTGCCTGAGTGGGTCATGTTGGCATTGTTTTTGCTTGCATTTATGTTGTATGGCTATTGCATCAAACGAGCATGGCGGGTGGCCCGTTTTATTAAACGGTGCAAGCGTCGTATGCGCCGGGCAGTAAGCCATCACTAAAAACATTTGACTTATCAAAGAGGTTTTGGGCAGTGATAAACTCAGAAACGAAATCTAAGCAGGATCAATCTGTTATAGAGCATGAGTTGGATATTCGTGCACTGTGTCATGCTCTGTGGCGCGGAAAGATATGGATTATCGCACTGGCAATGATTTTCGCTGCCGTTGCTTTAGGTGCATCGTACCTGATGCAGCAGAAATGGAGCGCAACCGCTATTGTGGATTTACCGACGACCAATGATCTGGGGAGTTATTATTCACAACAACAATTTCTGCGCAATCTGGATACCCACATCAATGCCTCTCCAGAGGCACAACTGCCGACTATTTCAGATGGTGCATACAAAGAATTCATAACACAGGTGGTGGCGTATGATACCCGTCGCGAATTCTGGCTTCAGTCTGATTATTACAAACAGTACAGGGAAGGTAATGAGAAAGCAGATGCGGTATTGCTGGAAGAGTTAATTAATACGATTCAAGTGTTACGGCGTGATGATAAAAAATTACCGAATGAAGTCATAAAATTGACGGCAGAAACGGCAGTGAATGCCAATCAGTTCCTGCGAGAGTATATGGCGTTTGCTAATCAACGTGCGAGTACTCACCTGAACAATGAGATTAAAGGTGCGTGGGCAACCCGTATCCAGTCGATGAAAGCGCTGGTCAAGCGTCAGGAAATGGTCGCCAAGGCGATGTACGGCCGCAAATTGAATGTCTTGCAGCAATCATTGAAAATAGCTGAAAAACAAGGCATCCACCGTAATCAAACAGATATTCCCATTGAAGAATTACCTGAATCCCAGATGTTTATGATGGGAGCGCCATTGCTGCAATCACAAATTGAAACCTTGGAAGTCACTGGGCCTAATTACAGCATCGATTATGATCAAAACATAGCGATGTTGGCTACATTGAATGTTGGCCCGACTCTGCAAAATACTTTCCAGACCTACCGTTACCTCAGAACCCCTGAGGTGCCTGTCAACCGAGACAGTCCCCGCCGTGTATTCATGATGATTATGTGGGGAGCGATTGGTCTGTTGGTTGGCGCTGGAGTCGCGCTGACAAGGCGTTCGCACACATAAAATCAGCTCAAATAAGTTTTATTCAGGGGAATACAAATTAATGACTGTTTCCGATGGTCTGTATTCTACATTCACATTTATCGGAAGCAGGGATAGAAATGGCGGTAAAAAACGCCCTTTCCTGGAAGCATCAGTAATGATTGACAAAATAAGAGAGTCACTGTGAAAGTGTTGACTGTGTTTGGTACTCGGCCGGAAGCTATCAAAATGGCTCCTTTGGTACACGCATTGGCCAAGGATGCTGCCTTTGACGCAAAAGTGTGTGTGACTGCACAGCATCGGGAGATGTTGGATCAAGTACTGAATTTGTTTGAGATCACGCCAGATTTTGACCTCAATATCATGAAAAAAGGGCAGGATCTCACGGATATCACGTGTCGTATCCTTGAAGGCATGAAGCCAGTATTAGAAGAGTTCAAACCAGATGTAGTGTTGGTGCATGGTGATACTGCGACCACAATGGCGACCAGCTTGGCCGCTTTCTATCAGCGCATTCCGGTAGGCCATATCGAAGCGGGCTTGAGAACCGGCGATCTTTACTCCCCGTGGCCGGAGGAGGCCAACCGTAAAATCGCAGGTCATCTGGCGATGTATCATTTTGCGCCGACAGAAAATTCTCAAAATAACCTCTTGAAAGAGTCTATTGCCGGAAGCTCTATTTTTGTGACGGGCAATACGGTTATTGACGCTCTGCTGTGGGTACGTGATCGCATTGTGAGTGATGACGCGCTGAGTGGTCAGCTTGCTAAACTTTACCCCTTTATTGACCCGAATAAAAAAATGATCCTGGTGACATGCCACCGCCGTGAGAGCTTTGGCGGCGGATTTGAGCGTATTTGTGAAGCGTTAGCACAGGTAGCCAGAGCACACCCTGAAGTTCAGGTCGTTTATCCTGTTCACTTAAACCCGAATGTGAGCGAGCCGGTTAAACGCATTCTGCATGACATTGATAACGTTATTCTCATTAATCCACAGGACTATCTGCCATTTGTCTACTTAATGAATCATGCCTACATGATTCTGACAGACTCTGGTGGGATTCAGGAAGAAGCCCCTTCTCTAGGAAAACCCGTTCTGGTTATGCGCGATACCACGGAGCGGCCAGAAGCCGTTGATGCGGGTACAGTGCGGCTGGTGGGAACAAAAACGCAGACCATCGTTGAGGAAGTCACGCGCCTATTAACGGATGACATCGCTTATCAGCAAATGAGCCGCGCTCATAACCCTTATGGTGATGGTCAGGCTTGCCAGCGAATTCTTGAAGCATTGAGGAAAAATCAGGTGACATTATGAGCTTTGAAACAATTTCTGTGATCGGTCTTGGTTATATCGGCTTGCCAACTGCTGCGGCATTCGCTTCCCGCAAAAAAAACGTCATCGGTGTGGATGTCAACCAACATGCGGTAGAGACAATTAACCGTGGTGCGATTCATATTGTTGAACCTGATCTGGACAAAGTGGTGAAAACTGCTGTTGAAGGCGGTTACCTGAAGGCCGTGACTTATCCGCAGCCTGCGGATGCTTTCCTGATTGCAGTACCAACGCCGTTTAAGGGCGAGCATGAGCCTGACATGGCCTATGTGCGTTCTGCGGCAGAATCGATAGCGCCAGTTTTGAAAAAAGGGGATTTGATCATTTTGGAATCCACTTCTCCCGTTGGTGCGACCGAACAGATGGCAGAATGGCTGGCAGCGGCACGTCCTGAGCTCTTATTCCCACAGCAGGCAGGCGAAAATGCAGACATTGATATCGCGTACTGTCCTGAGCGTGTTTTACCGGGTCAAGTCATGGTGGAATTGATCAAGAACGATCGCGTAGTGGGCGGCATGACACTGAAATCGTCCCGCAGGGCGAGCGAGCTGTACAAAATTTTCCTTGAAGGCGAATGCGTTGTTACTAATGCTAAAACGGCAGAAATGTGCAAATTGACTGAAAACAGTTTCCGTGATGTCAATATTGCCTTTGCCAACGAGCTCTCTCTGATTTGCGCCGAACAGGGGATCAATGTCTGGGAACTAATCAGTCTGGCAAACCGTCATCCACGCGTCAATATCCTGCAACCAGGCCCTGGCGTAGGCGGGCACTGTATTGCGGTAGATCCGTGGTTTATCGTATCCCAGAACCCGGCACAATCTCGCTTGATTCATACTGCGCGTCTGGTGAATGATGGCAAGCCGCTTTGGGTGGTTGACCAAGTGAAAGCCGCAGTAGCGGACTGTCTGGTGGAGAGCGGTAAACGGGCGGATGAAATTAAAATAGCCTGTTTTGGTCTGGCTTTTAAACCGAACATTGATGACTTACGGGAAAGCCCTGCTGTTCATATCACGAAGATGGTGGCACAGTGGCATGTTGGTCAAACTGTGGCGGTTGAGCCGAATGTTCATGAATTGCCTAATTCGCTGAAAGATCGTGTGGAATTAGTTGATATGCAACAAGCATTGAATGAAGCTGACGTTGTTTTGATGCTGGTGGATCACAGCCAGTTCAAGGCAATTGCCGGCAGAGAAATAAAACAAAAATGGGTTGTTGATACAAAAGGAGTTTGGCGTTGAAACGTATTCTGATTACGGGTGGTGCGGGCTTCATTGGTTCTGCTGTTGTTCGCCATATTATCAATCATACCGAAGACAGCGTTGTTGTTGTTGATAGTTTGACTTATGCGGGTAATCTTGAGTCACTGTCATCGGTGGTCGATCATCCACGTTATGCCTTTGAGCAGGTTGATATCTGCCAGCGTGATGCATTAGATCGTGTATTTCAGCAGTACCAGCCGGATGCTGTCATGCATCTTGCGGCCGAAAGCCATGTGGATCGCTCCATTGATGGGCCTGCCGCCTTTATCGAAACCAATATCATGGGTACCTATGTTTTGCTGGAAGCATCCCGCGCATTCTGGCAGCAACTGGATCAGGAAAAGCAGGCTGCATTCCGTTTCCATCACATTTCAACTGATGAAGTGTATGGCGATTTGTATGGCGATGAGGGTTTCTTCACAGAAACTACGCCTTATGCACCAAGTAGCCCTTATTCCGCTTCGAAAGCATCCAGTGACCATTTAGTCAGGGCCTGGCGTCGTACTTATGGCTTACCGACCGTGATCACCAACTGTTCGAATAACTATGGTCCTTATCACTTTCCGGAAAAATTGATCCCTCTGATCATCTTGAATGCATTGGCAGGAAAGCCATTGCCTGTCTATGGCAAGGGAGAGCAGATCCGTGACTGGTTGTATGTAGAAGACCACGCGCGTGCGCTGCATCTCGTCGCTACCACGGCAGAACCGGGTGAAACTTATAACATTGGTGGTCATAACGAGCGCAGAAACCTTGATGTCGTAGAGACCATCTGTGAACTGCTGGAAGAGCTGCGTCCTGTAAAACCCGCAGGTATTGTCTGTTACCGTGACCTGATTACTCATGTGGCTGATCGTCCGGGGCATGATATGCGTTATGCCATTGATGCGGCGAAAATTGAGCGCGAATTGGGCTGGACTCCGCAGGAAACCTTCGAATCCGGTATTCGCAAGACCGTGCAATGGTATCTGGAGAATGAGACTTGGTGGCGGAGAGTTCAGGACGGTTCTTATGCGGGTGAACGTCTTGGTCTGGCGAATGAATAAACCTGTCTGGGGGATAGTATGAAAGGAATTATACTCGCGGGAGGTTCTGGCACCCGTCTGTATCCAATAACACGCGGCGTCTCAAAGCAGTTATTGCCCATTTATGATAAGCCGATGATCTACTATCCACTGTCAGTCTTAATGCTGGCAGGGATACGCGATATCCTGATTATTTCCACGCCGGAAGATTTGCCTGCTTTCAAACGCTTATTGGGCAGTGGCGAACAGTTTGGTATTCGCCTGAGCTATGCAGTGCAGCCTTCGCCCGATGGCTTGGCACAGGCATTTATCATTGGTGAAGAATTCATTGGCAATGATGCCTGCTGTCTGGTGCTCGGAGATAATATCTACTTTGGTCAGGCGTTTAGTCCGAAATTGCAAAGTGTCGTTGCCCGTCAGACTGGAGCAACGGTATTCGGTTACCAAGTGATGGATCCTGAACGGTTTGGTGTCGTGGAGTTTGATGAGCAATACCGCGTACTCTCGATTGAGGAAAAACCAGTCCAGCCGAAATCAAACTGGGCAGTGACAGGGCTCTATTTCTACGACAACAAAGTGGTGGATTTAGCCAAACAAGTGAAACCTTCTGTCCGTGGTGAGCTGGAAATTACCAGTATTAACCAGATGTATCTGGAGCGCGGAGAATTGAACGTTGAACTATTGGGACGCGGGTTTGCGTGGCTGGATACCGGCACCCATGACAGCCTGATTGAAGCCAGTACTTTTGTGCAGACCGTCGAAAAACGACAGGGATTCAAAATTGCCTGTCTAGAAGAGATTGCATGGCGTCGTGGTTGGTTGAATGATGAACAGTTAAAAGCCGCTGCTGCCAACTTGGCAAAAACGGGTTACGGTAAATATCTGATGGACTTGCTCCATGTCTATTCGCGCTAATATTGAACCACTGGCATGGGATAGCCAATTTTTCGGTTTGCCCACTGCCCGTTTGAACTTTTCACCGCAGGCATCAGTGCTGACGACGGCTCAGTTAGATGAGTATGCACTGGTGCAGGCGAAAGTCCCTGCCCAGCAGATTAACACCATTGACGGCTTATCTGCCTTGGGGTTTTCATTGGTGGAAGGTGAAGCAGATTTTTTGCTGCCGGTGGATTCTGGCGCGATGTGTTGTAGGGATGCGACCGGAATTCAGTCGAAACAAGCGCTGATTTCCGCAACACCGCAGGACATACCTGTATTGACGGCAGCAGCAGCCAGTGTATTCAAGGCCAGCCGCTTTCGGGCACCTTGGTATCAGCCTGATGATAGCGGCCGGTTTTACGCGGCTTGGGTTGAAAAAGCCGTTTTGGGTACTTTTGACCATGAATGCTTGCTCGTCAACGATGAGTACGGCCAAATTATCGGCTTTGTCACCCTGAGAGATATCGGTAGCCATGAAGCCCGTATTGGCTTACTGGCAGCCCTTCCGGGCAATTATCACCGGGGCATTGGTAAAAAATTAATGTCGGCGGCGCAGCGGTGGTGTGAAAACCACCAGATACAGCGGCTGAGAGTGGCAACACAAATCAGCAATATCACTGCCTTGCGCCTTTATACACGTAGTGGTGCAACAATTGAGAGCACCGCATATTGGTTATACAGAGGATGAGATGATTCCATTTAACAAACCACCAGTAGTTGGCACGGAACTGGAATATATGCAACAGGCGATGGGCAGTGGAAAATTATGCGGCGATGGCCACTTCACTAAACGTTGTGAAGAGTGGATGGAGCAGCATTTTAACTGTCTGAAGGTGTTGCTGACGCCCTCTTGTACAGCAGCATTGGAAATGGCAGCTATTTTGTTGAATATCCAGCCGGGTGATGAAATCATCATGCCGAGCTACACCTTTGTTTCGACCTCCAACGCCTTCGTCCTGCGTGGTGCAACCATCGTTTTCGTGGATATCCGCCCAGACACGATGAATATGGATGAAACCAAGATTGAAGCAGCCATTACAGACAAAACCCGTGCCATTGCGCCAGTGCATTATGCGGGTGTTGCTTGTGAAATGGATACCATCATGGCGCTGGCGGAAAAATATAACCTGTATGTGGTGGAAGATGCAGCTCAAGGCGTGATGTCCACCTATAAAGGCCGCGCACTCGGTACTATTGGTCATATCGGTTGTTTCAGTTTCCACGAAACCAAGAACTACTCTTCCGGCGGTGAAGGTGGTGCGATATTAATCAACGATGAATCGATGATCGCTCGGGCCGAAATCATTCGTGAAAAAGGGACTAACCGTAGCCAGTTCTTCCGTGGACAGGTGGATAAATACACGTGGCGTGATATTGGCTCCAGTTATTTGCTGTCTGATCTGCAAGCGGCGTATCTTTGGGGGCAGCTGGAAGTCGCTGAGAACATTAACCAGCGCCGCCTATTCCTGTGGGATAACTATTATCAGGCATTGAAGCCGTTCGCAGATGCGGGTCGCCTGAGCTTACCCGTTGTGCCAGAAGGCCTGGAACACAATGCTCACATGTTCTATATCAAACTGAAAGATGTCGAGGAGCGCGGCGTATTCAATCGCTATATGCAAGAGACGAATATTCTGACAGTGTTCCATTACGTGGCATTGCACACGAGCCCGGCGGGTGAAAAATGTGGCCGTTTCCACGGAGAAGATCGCTTTACGACCAGTGACAGTGAGCGGTTGGTACGTTTGCCTATGTATTACAATATTACTGACGAAGAGCAGCAAGCAGTGATCAACCGTATCAAGGAATTTTTCGCCTGATATGTCACTTGCTAAAGCCTCTGTATGGACGGCGGGTTCCACACTGATCAAAATCGGTGTGGGGCTGCTAGTCATTAAACTTCTGGCGGTGTCCTTCGGTCCAGCGGGTGTTGGGCAGGCGGGCAATTTTCGCCAACTGATTACTGTACTGGGCGTGCTGTCTGGTGCGGGAATTTTTAATGGTGTCACCAAATATGTGGCGGAACACCATCAGCAGCCGGAAAAACTCAGGGCGATACTGGGTACTTCGTCTTCGATTATTCTGGGTTTTTCCACCTTGTTGGCCGTTGTTTTTCTCTTGTTCACCGACGCCATCAGCATCGGCCTGTTTGGCCACAATAATTACAAAACAGTGGTGCAGGCGCTCGCATTTATCCAAATGGGCATTGCTTACGCCAACTATTTTCTGGCCATCCTGAAAGGTTTCAGGGATGCTCAGGGCAACGCACTGTCGATTATTCTGGGTAGCCTGACAGGAATGATTGCCTATGGCCTCTGTTATTGGCTGGGAGGCTATGAAGGCGCGCTAGCGGGCTTGGCTTTGGTGCCGGCTTTGGTGGTTCTGCCGGCGGGATTGATGATCCTGCGCAGTAAGGTGATTACGTTTTCAGCATTAAAGCCCATGTGGGATCGCGTGATTGCCAGCCATCTGGGGAAATTTACGCTGATGGCGCTACTGACGTCTATTACGCTGCCAGTGGCTTATATCATGATGCGAAATCTGATGGCAGAGCGTTATAGCTGGGAGGAAGTCGGAATTTGGCAGGGTGTGAGCAGCATTTCGGATGCCTATTTGCAGTTTATCACCGCCTCTTTCACCGTCTATTTGTTGCCGACACTCTCCCGATTGGAAAGTAAGCAAGAAATTACTGGCGAAATCGTCAAGGCGCTGAAGTTTGTGTTACCCGCCGTTGCCGCAGCCAGCTTTTCAGTTTGGCTGTTGCGTGATTTTGTGATTTGGCTGCTGTTTTCAGATAAATTCACCGCGATGCGGGATCTATTCGCATGGCAGTTAGTGGGCGACGTTTTGAAAGTTGGTGCTTATGTCTTTGGTTATCTGGTGATAGCGAAAGCGGCACTGCGTTTTTATGTACTGACTGAAATTAGTCAATTTCTGCTGCTGACAGGCTTCTCTCATTGGCTGATACCCGAAAATGGAGCGTTGGGGGCGGCGCAGTCATACATGGCAACTTACATTATTTATTTCATCCTTTGTTGTAGTGTATTTATTATTTATCGCAGGCGAGCATGACAACCCTAATTCACGTCTTGGGATCGGATATTCCACATCACAATCAAACGTTATTGCGTTTCTTTAATGACGTCTTGGCTCAGGAAATGATTTTTCCAGCCAAACCGTGTTTTATGGTGGTGTCCAAAGACCACACATGGCTATCTAATTACCCGGCCTTGGCGATCACGGTTTATGGCAGCAAAGCTGCTTTGGCACGGGCTGTGATAGAGAAAGCGCAGGCAGACAGAAAGACCCGTTTCTTTTTCCACGGCCAGTTCAATGCGGCTTTGTGGCTGGCTTTATGGGTTGGCAAAATCAAACGCCATCAATTCTGGTGGCACGCTTGGGGGGCTGACTTATATGAAGACTCCCGACAGCTAAAATTCCGTTTGTTCTATCAGCTTCGTCGTTTGGCACAGAAGCGGGTGGGGCAGATTTTTGCCACGCGTGGTGATCTCCAGTATTTTAGCCAGTCCAATCCCAATGTACCGTCAACACGGCTCTATTTTCCAACGCGTATGGAGCCATCACTGACCGTAACGGAAAAAATATGCTCGCCAGAAGGGATCACTATTCTGCTGGGTAACTCTGGCGATCAGTCTAACCGCCATATTGAAGCGTTAAACAAGATTCACCGTCAATTTGGCAATGAAGCACGAGTGATTATGCCAATGGGCTACCCCGGTGATAATCAGGCTTATGTTCAAAGCGTGGAGCAAACCGCATTGTCGCTGTTTCGGGCGGAAAACGTCCATATTTTGAAAAATAAAATGGCTTTTGACGACTATCTGTCATTGCTGCGTCAATGCGATTTAGGCTATTTCATTTTCAATCGCCAGCAGGGAGTCGGAACTCTTTGCCTGTTAATTCAATTTGGTATTCCGTTTGTCCTGAGCCGTCAGAATCCATTCTGGCACGATCTGACAGAACAGCAGATCCCCGTTTTGTTTGATGGAGATGAACTGAATAAACACTGGGTGCAGGAAGCACAGCGTCAAATGCTGTCCCTCGATAAAAAGGCGATTGCCTTTTTTGATCCCAATTTCATTGAAGGGTGGAAAGCTGCCCTGTCGGCTGCATTGGGAGAGTATTAATGACTTTGACGCAATTCAGCGGGTTATTTGTTGTTTACGTGATCTCGCTATTCTTTATCCTAACCCTGACATATCAAGAGTTCCGGCGCGTTCGCTTTAACTTTAATATCTTTTTTTCACTGCTTTATTTGCTGACATTCTATTTTGGCTTTCCGTTGACCTGTATGTTGGTGTTCCATTTTGAGGTGCAGATAGTCCCTGTAGACTCATTGTTGTACGCGATGCTGGCTTCTGGCTGTTTTTATGCTATTTACTATGTCAGTTATAAAACACGTCTCAGTTATAAGACGCCAGCCCGTAAGACAGCCTCGTTTAGCACACCATCTTCTGTCGTGTCTCGCCGGCCGTTGTTCACCATGAATCGGGTGGAAACTAACCTGACGTGGCTGTTGCTGGCTAGCATTGCTATCTTCACCGTTGGCTCGTTTTTTATGCAGAACGGTTTCTTACTGTTTAAGCTACAGTCGTATAGCCAGATATTTTCTAATCAAGTTTCCGGCGTGGCACTCAAGCGGTTTTTCTACTTCTTTATTCCTGCCATGCTGGTGGTGTTTTTCCTGAAACCCACTAAAACCCGCTGGTTGTGCTTTTTGGTGGCGACAGTCGGGTTTGGCATCCTGACTTATGTGATAGTTGGGGGAACACGAGCTAACATTATTCTGGCTTTTGCATTATTCCTGTTTATTGGAATTGTCCGTGGTTGGATCACTTTGTGGATGCTACTTTTGGCGGGTGTCATCGGGATCGTCGGCATGTTCTGGCTGGCATTGAAACGTTATGGGCTTGATGTGAGCGGTTCGGAAGCATTTTATACTTTCTTGTATCTTACAAGGGATACCTTTTCCCCGTGGGAAAACCTCGCTTTGCTGCTGGATAACTACGGCAAAATTGATTTTCAGGGGCTGGCGCCGATTGTCCGTGATTTCTATGTTTTTATTCCAAGTTGGATGTGGCCGGACAGACCTAATCTGATATTGAATACTGCAAACTACTTTACGTGGGATGTGCTGGATAATCACTCTGGTCTGGCGATCTCTCCAACCTTGATAGGCTCATTGGTGGTGATGGGTGGCGTATTCTTTATCCCCTTTGGTGCGATTGTTGTCGGATTGATTATTAAATGGTTTGACTGGGTCTATGAAGCGGGGAAACAGGAAGCCAATCGCTATAAAGCGGCAATTTTACAGGCTTTCTGTTTTGGAGCGATTTTTAACATCATTGTCCTCGCCCGTGAAGGTGTGGATTCTTTTGTTTCCCGAGTAGTGTTTTTTTGCCTCATTTTTGGTTTGTGTCTGGTGGTAGCAAAAGTGCTGTATTGGTTGTTTGAAAGCGCAGGATTGGTTCGAAAATTTGTTATCAGCAATGTGCCTGCGTCGCAGAAAGTATCCGCTATTGCGGATGTTAAGGAAGAAAAATGACACTGAATAACATTCCAAAATACCGTATCCGTGGCTTCAGTCTCTGGGGCTTTCGTGGAATGTCGCATTTCCTCGATCATCTTTTTCAGGATGGGCAGGTAAAAACAGGCACATTGGTTGCGATTAACGCAGAAAAAGTCCTCACTGCGGAAAAAGACAATGCGCTGAACATATTGCTGGATGAGGCTGAATACTTATATGCCGATGGCATTAGTATTGTGCGTGCTATTCGCCGTAAATATCCCGATGCGCAGGTGTCCCGCATTGCGGGAGCGGATTTATGGGAAGCTTTGATGGAACGCGCGGGCCGGGAAGGCACGCCGGTATTTCTGGTGGGTGGAAAACCGGATGTTCTGGCGCAGACAGAAAACAAACTGCGTAGTCAGTGGAACGTTAATATTGTTGGCAGTCAGGACGGTTATTTTACCCAGGAAGGGCGTGATGTGGTGTTTGAGCGTATCCATGCCAGTGGTGCCGCCATTGTCACGGTAGCAATGGGATCGCCTAAACAGGAAATTTTCATGCGTGATTGCCGTAAAGTGCATTCTGGCGCACTGTATATGGGCGTAGGGGGAACGTATGATGTCTTTACCGGACATGTCAAACGTGCACCGAAAATTTGGCAAAATTTGGGATTGGAGTGGCTTTATCGTCTGTTATCGCAGCCAAGCCGCATCCGGAGGCAAATCAAGCTATTGAAATTTCTGGGTTATTATTACGGTGGTAAGCTGTAAACCTGTTATTTAGCTATTATTGACCCCACTGTATCAATATCGGTGATTAGGATGGATAGAGTGGGTTTGACCTGCCTCGCTAATTTCTTTTCATTCCATACGTCCATTTTGTCTGCTATTTACTATGCATAATGAAACAGGCTTTGACTCGATTTTATAATTTTTTATTTCACTGATGGGCAAAACGTGTTTTGATCCCTGCCTTTTTTTACAATGATTGATTATCAATTCCTGTAATTTTCTGCTTGCAAATAGAGACATCATAAAAATGGATAGGGAGTTTTATGAGTGATTCAAAACAGAGCCTGCAAAGGGGACTTGAGGCACGTCATATTGAGCTGATTGCGCTAGGTGGCACAATCGGCGTTGGACTGTTCATGGGATCTGCCAGCACATTGAAATGGGCGGGTCCTTCGGTTCTGCTGGCTTACATCATCGCTGGGCTTTTTGTTTTTTTCATCATGCGTTCGATGGGGGAAATGCTGTTTCTTGAACCCGTCACTGGCTCATTCGCCGCGTTTGGACATAAGTACCTCAGCCCTTATTGGGGATGTCTGACGGCTTGGGGCTACTGGTTTATGTGGGTTTCCGTGGGGATCTCAGAAATCACCGCTGTGGGGGTCTATGCGGAATTCTGGTTCCCAGATCTGCCTCAATGGGTTTCTGCATTGGTTGCTGTCGGGTTGGTTGCCCTGGCGAACTTGGCGGCCGTGCGCTTGTATGGGGAGCTGGAATTCTGGTTTGCCATGATCAAAGTGACCACGATTATCGTCATGATCCTGATTGGTATCGGTTTGATCTTTTTCGGACTGGGTAATGACTGGCAGCCTATTGGCTTGGATAATTTGACCGCGCATGGCGGCTTTTTCTCTGGTGGCTGGAAAGGGTTCTTGTTTGCCCTCTGTATCGTGGTGGCCTCGTATCAGGGAGTGGAACTGGTTGGCATTACCGCAGGGGAAGCTAAAAACCCACAGGTAACACTTAAAAAGGCCATTAACAATATTCTGTGGCGTATCCTGATCTTTTATGTCGGTGCGATTTTTATTGTTGTGACCCTGTTCCCGTGGACAGAAGCTGGCACGCATGGCAGCCCGTTTGTTATGGTTTTTTCCAAAGTAGGGATTGCTTCTGCCGCAGCGGTCATTAACTTTGTGGTGCTGACTGCTGCGCTTTCGGGATGTAACAGCGGCATGTACAGTGGTGGCAGGATGCTGTATGCCTTGGCGAAGAATCGCCAGTTACCGGCTTCATTGCTGAAATTGTCAAAAAATGGCGTACCTGTGAGATGTATTGCGATCACCATTGGCTGCCTGATTGTAGGTTCCAGCCTGAACTACCTGATCCCAAATCCACAGTCGGTATTCGTTTACGTTTATAGTGCCAGCGTATTGCCCGGTATGGTGCCGTGGTTTGTCATTCTGGTAAGCCAGTTGCGTTTCCGCCAGCAGAATCAGGAAGCATTGAAACAGCATCGGTTTAAGTCGCTCCTTTTCCCTTACGTCAATTACCTGACTCTGGTATTTCTGAGTTGTGTTCTGATAGGGATGGCGATTAACCCGGATACGCGTTTTTCACTGATGGTCGGTGGCGCATTTTTACTATTTGTGTCACTGGTTTATTGGCTGGGGAAATTTATTTGCGGCAAAACGCAAAATAGTTCGTTAGATTAATTCTTGACCAAACAAACCCTTTGCGGTGGAAATATGCTGGCTTTATCAACGAAGTGATTGAAGTGTAATCAAACAAATCATTTCCTTAAAAAAAGCACTGGACAGTTCGACATTAAATCCGTACTATCCTCCACCGCAACGGCGTTAAGCGCCCGTAGCTCAGCTGGATAGAGCGCTGCCCTCCGGAGGCAGAGGTCTCAGGTTCGAATCCTGTCGGGCGCGCCATTTAAAGCGTGCGAGAGCAGTGGCAGTGGGTTATCGTGGTGAATGACGTTGTAAGCAGTTTGTGAAAAGATAACTTTCGAAAAGATAGTTGTTATGGTGGCTATAGCTCAGTTGGTAGAGCCCTGGATTGTGATTCCAGTTGTCGTGGGTTCGAGTCCCATTAGCCACCCCATCTTTTTTATGACACGCGATGGTGGCGGAATTGGTAGACGCGCTAGCTTCAGGTGTTAGTGTCCTTACGGACGTGGGGGTTCAATTCCCCCCCTTCGCACCATAAGAAAGAGATTGTAGAAGAAGTACATTTCGGCGAGTAGCGCAGCTTGGTAGCGCAACTGGTTTGGGACCAGTGGGTCGGAGGTTCGAATCCTCTCTCGCCGACCAAATTCTGAGAAAGCCCTGCTATTTGCAGGGCTTTTTCTTTTTGTATCTCTGGGAGAGATGCTATTCCTAATCGTTATTTCCCAACTATCAAAAAGCCCTTCATTTCTTTTTGTCATTTCCCACTTTTAGCTTGAAATCTATTATTTTTGCACTTTTATAGGTGTTATAACTATTTGTTTTTAAATGTCTTTTATGTATGGTGTTGTATTTCCGCGACAAACATACTATTGAATGTCTCGGTTTGGAGACATTTAACTCATTGATTATTATCTTCTATATGTAAACTGCTGAAAGGGCGTCTCAAATGAGAGACGGTATTGTTCGATTATTCTTAGTGAAAAGTCGAATGCCTGTTGTCGGGGATCTGATACACCTTGAGTAAGAGAGAATTAACCTGATGACTAAAAATTGGCACGAAACGTGCTTATAAAGAATTGTAGATACTCATCCCACTCCTTATGACAGCACAGGCTTCATAAACCTCGGGATGATGTAGAGCTGATTATCAGTGCCTATGGTCCACGTTATAGATGAATAAGCATTTAGTCTTTTCATCACCAACCGGACACAACGTTGAGTGAGGCACTATCCGTCTGTAGACCTGATTGTATTTATACACCTGTCTTTTTTGATAGGTGTTTTTTTTTGCTTGTACCCTGAGATTTGCATGATGCACCAAGGTTAACGATTCAATAGTATCGATAGGTATTGCAATCGTTAACCTTGGTGAATTATCATCTAAAATGAAGGCGTCTTATTCTTCTGTATCACTCTCACGCTTCAGAGTCAGCATAAAGCCTTTGCTACGTGTTTGAGCGGCTTCTTCACGCTTATGCTGTCTGTCGAACGCATCGGCAAGCCAAGCATAATCATGGGCGTCAGGACGCTGTGAAAGAGCCGCCTTGAATGCTGTTTCAGCCTCAGCCCACTGACCGTGGTGTAAGGCTACCTGCCCAAGTGTACTGTTCAGTAATGGTGTCGCTCCATGCTGCTTTAATAAATACGCCAGTGATTTTTGCACGGCTTCGGCATCATCTGTCTTTAAGTGTGGAATTAACAGCAGCAGGCGTTCGTCATATTGCTGCTTTAACCCATTGAGGACAATCTGCTGTGCAGTGTCGTGATCATTACACTCAATCAGATGTTCGGCCATGGCGACTTGTAGCACGATATCATTGCGGAGTTTGCGATTTTGATCTTTCCACCATGCCTTCAATCCTGTACTGCCTTTTTCTGCCATGATCTGATTCATCAACCCGATGTAGGCTTGCTGGCGCAATTGATGAATATGTTCTTCATCACACAAACCAACCTTTATCAGAGAAGGCAGGATATCGATGAGGGATTGGTAGGCTCCTGACTGCGTATAAGCCTGCTCTGCTAGTCTTAGTACTTCAGGGTGGCGCGGTGCGTGGTTCAGTAGCTTATCCACACCATTGCGGGCGGCATGAACTTCGCCTTGTGCCAGTTGGATACGGACTCGGGTTATATCGACAGGCAACTGATCTTTATCGGCGACTTCTGCGGCACGTTCAATATACTGGTTGGTACGGAGGTAATCGCCACGCTGCTGGGCGGCTTCTGCGGCCAGTAAATAGTTGACGACGGGGTTTTCCGCATGGTCAGCATTACGGGTCATCAAATGTTCAACCTGCTTGAAGTCCCCTTCGGCCAATTTGAGCAGGGCCTGTTTGGTCTGCAAACGTGCCCGGCTGCGTTTGTATCCGCCAAAGAGCCAACTGTGGGTGAACGTACTGGTACGTATCAACCTGCGGTAACACCAGCCGATTAAAATCAGCAGGAATTGTAACAGAACAAACATAATCACCATCGCAGTGACGCTGGTGGTGATGTTGTGATTGTCTGTTTGGATCAAAACGTATCCCTGATGCCCGGACAACAGAGGGCCGAGCACAACACCTACGATGAGGATAATGAACAGCAATAATACTTTCAGCATGTTCAACCCTCCTGAACAGGCGTTTCTGCCTGACCAGATGTTTCTGCGGGCTTCGGCTGGGGTTGAACCTCTGATTGAGGCTGAACTTGAGGGTCTGACTGATGCGGCAAATTGTAGATACGCTTGCGCACTAGGTCTGCCAGTATTGGCTGACTGCTCAGGTGTTCAGGGAGTTCAATAGAAAGCGGTTTCTGCGCCAGCGAATCAATATCCTGCAAAAAGGTTTTTGTATCTGGGGAAGCAGTATCGAAATAAGACCTCACCCAACTTGAAACGGCTTCCAATGATTGTTTATAGACTTCATTCTGGTGACGGGGAACCGCTTGGGCTGCCACCAGTAGTTTGGAGCGGATGTTTTCACGCAGGTAAACGTCTTGGTTCGGAGCCAATAATGGTACTACGGAGTTGTCACGACGTTTGATAGTAATGAAATTCTCCATAAAGCTGTCCCAGCTCTTACTCAGGTTTTTACGCCAGTCAGAGAGTGAAGCACTGATTCCTCCATCGTCTTCATCCATTGGCGCTTCTTGTTCTCCATTATCTTCCAGCCGTAAATTATCGATCTGATTTGATAAGCGATTCAGAGTAAGAATAATGCCATCTAAATCAAGCTGATTAATTTTAGAGAGCGTATTGATATCTTCCATGATGGCTTGGCGAATGTGTAGCAGGCTGGGATCATCCATCTCGGCAAGGCTTTGGTCGGCATTTTTCAGCAGTGCGATTGCGGTAGTCGTATCTTGTTCGGCCCATATTTTGCGGCCAGCCATCTTCACGAGATAATTTGCTTGTGCCAGGTGCCAGTTTTCGAGATCCGTATTTGAAATCTCTGATAAGCGGGTCTGAAGCTCCAACATGCGGCTGTCTGTTTGTTTATTTTGCAGTTTGGCCTGTTGCAAGTCGCCCTCTAGCTTCTGAAACTGGGTAGCAAAATCTTGTTTGTCGCTAGACTGTTGTTGTGCGAGAGAGGCAACCTGCTGCTGAAGAGCAAGGTTTTCGGCTGTTAATACTGCATTTTGTTGCTTGCCATAATGGTAAAGGTAAATGGCACCTGCACCGATCGCCAGCGTAATGGCAATTGAGAGTGTATTTCCCACCCATCCATAACGTTTGGGTTTATGGGGAGCCGTTTCAGGCTGCTGAGGGTGTTTTGTCTCAACCGCATCAGTGGATTGCTTTTGTTCCGTCATAATGGACATCCCATATTGGTTTATTCTAGTGCCTGCATTAAGGCGTCATTATCTGCACTCTTGGCTATTTTTATTGCCTGCCAGCCCAGTGTTTGGGCAATATCGGCAAGGCGTTCGCTTACCACAATCAAGTCGCAACTCAATAACCACGTTTTGCCATCACCATCAGTGACTAAGTTATATAACAGTTGCAGCATTTCGCCACTGGTAACAACGAGGGTTTTTATACCATATTGTTGCCAATGGCGACTGAAATCAGCGACATGATATTTGATAGGCTGGCGTGAATAACACTCACAATAATCGACTTCCCCTCCCCGGCTTCTCAATGTTGAAGCGATAACTTCACGACCTCCATTGCCCCGGAGCAATAAAATCTTTTTATCATTCACCCGCTGCAAAATGGGGAGTTGCAGTAGATCTTCACTCGTTTCACCTTGTTCAGGCCAGAGGATCTCCAACCCGGTTTTTTGATAAAACATCAGGGAAGTTGATTTGCCGATACCATAATAGGATAGCTTATCAGGCCATGATAGACCTTCTTGCATAAGCTGTTCATTGGCATAGTGAACGGCGTTTTTTGATAACAGGAAGACTAAATCACCCGCCGACAGCCGTTGGAGTTTCTGTGACAGTAACGGTAGATCGCCTCCGGGATAAATCGCAATGAGTGGTGCACTGAATGCCATTTTTCCTATAGCCCTCAGTCGCTTGACTAACTGCTCTCCTGCGGGATTTGGGCGGGTGATCAAGATGCTCATTCAGGAGAGTTCCTCTGGTAGACATCAGCCAGAATCTGGCGTGCGCCTTTCTCCAATAATTCTTCCGCCAATTCCACACCCGCTCGACAGGCCTCTTCTGGTGATACGGTTTTTTCACCACGTACAGTCATGCTGCCATCGGGAGCTCCGACAAGCGCGCGCAGCCAGATATTGTTTCCCTGCCAGATAGCATAGCTGCCAATTGGCACCTGACAGCCTCCCTCAAGGTGGGTATTCATGGCGCGTTCAGCCAGAACGCAGATTTCTGTTCCTGTATGGTTTAAGGGAGCAAGTAACTCACGGGTTTGCTTATCATCAAGGCGGCACTCAATACCGACTGCACCCTGACCGACTGCGGGTAGCAGTAACTCCGGTGCCAACGGCATACGAATGCGATCTTCCAGCCCTAACCTTTTCAGACCCGCAGCGGCAAGGATAATGGCATCATAATCGCCGTTATCAAGCTTGCCCAGACGGGTACCTACATTGCCACGCAGGTCACGGACCACCAGATCAGGACGTAACTGACGAAGCTGGCATTGGCGGCGTAAACTGGATGTACCGACGATACTGCCAATGGGCAGCTCATCAAGCGAGGCGTATTTTACTGAAACAAAGGCATCCCTTGGATCACCCCGTTCGCAAATTGTGACCAACCCTAAGCCGTCAGGAAATCTCACAGGGACATCTTTCATGGAGTGGACGGCAATATCAGCCCGATTTTCGAGCAGTGCCAACTCCAGTTCTTTCACAAATAATCCCTTACCGCCCACCTTTGCCAGTGGAGTATCGAGGATCACATCCCCGCGTGTCACCATGGGAACCAGCTCCACTTTCAGTTCTGGATGAAACTGTTCCAGTTGCTTTTGGACATATTGAGCTTGCCACATAGCCAGCGGGCTTTGGCGGGTCGCGATACGAATGATTTTCATTGTCATTGATAATTATATTGGGTAATCGTATTAATAACGGTATTTAGGGGCTTTTGAGCCGCTAAATTGCGAGAAAATAGAGTCAGTTTTAACATTTCAATACGTTTTTTTCCAGTTAGGTCAAAGCCAGAAAAAACCTGAATAGATTATAGATATACAGGTTGTGAAATAAAAATAATTTTAAATATTAAAATAATATTTTATTTAAATAGAGAAAATAAACAAACAGATTGATTTAAAAGCAAATTACTATTTGAAATTTACCCTGATGAAAAAACCGAAGGAGAGGTATTTACTAATTAAAAATATCATTAGCTGAAGTATTTATGTAAACCTTATGGCATTACAATGCTTTACATAACCTATATGAAAAATAATCAACTATAATTCCTCTTTCAAAAAACATAATATTATGTCTATTTTGTGATTAATGTAATATTTTACAATGAGTTAGTTTATTGTTGACTGTTGTGGAGAAGGCGGAAAGGTGGTATTGCGTACTTTACGCTTCGACCGCAAGGTGTTAGATTGATCACGTTTCCGACAATAATTTTGTAAAATTTTTTAAAAGTCATCTTGCAATACGATGCTTTATCGGAAACGGGGGTTACTTTAGGCACTGGAACTCAATCAGGCGAAACTCTTGTATCTCTATATTGAAACTCTGAAGCAGCGACTGGATGCAATTAACCAGCTTAAGTTAGAGCGTGCGACCAGCTCAATGAGTCCCGTTTTTAAGCAGGTTTATAATTTAATTCCGGTATTATTGCATTATCATCATCCAATGATGCCAGGCTATATCAAAAGCAACGTACCTCATGGCGTTTGCTTCTTCACGTCTGATGAATCTCAGCAATTTTGGATTAATGATCTGGCATGCCAGTCTGCTGGTATTTTGTCACACACTCCCAACGGTGAGTTGCCGATTACGGGTATTTACTCGATGGGCAGCACCTCTTCCATAGGGCAAAGCTGTTCTTCTGACCTGGATATCTGGGTCTGTCATCAATCCTGGCTGGATCATAGTGAAAAAGCGTTACTGGAACAGAAATGCACTCTGATAGAACAGTGGGCGGAGTCGCTGGGTATTGAAGTGACATTTTTTCTGGTTGATGAAAATCGCTTTCGTCATAACGCCTGTGGCAGCCTGAACGGGGAAGACTGCGGAACAACCCAGCACATCCTTCTGCTGGATGAGTTTTATCGCACGGCGGTCTGCATGGCAGGTAAGCGCTTGTTGTGGATGATGGTTCCTGTGGAAGAAGAGGGGCAGTATGACGAATATGTGCTTTCTCTTTATGCCCAAGGTGTTTTGACGCCAAACGAGTGGCTGGATCTGGGCGGGTTGAGTGAACTGTCAGCAGAAGAATATTTTGGGGCAAGCCTGTGGCAGCTCTACAAGAGTGTTGACTCTCCGTATAAAGCAGTTTTGAAAAGTCTGTTGCTGGAGGCCTATTCATGGGAATATCCGAACGGAAAATTGCTGTCAATGGAGATGAAACAGCATTTCCATGATGGTTCTATTGTTTCCTTCGGCCTTGATTCTTATAGCATGATGCTTGAGCGTGTAACTCGCTATCTCACCGCCACGAACGATTTCACGCGTCTGGATCTGGCGCGCCGTTGTTTTTACCTGAAAGTTTGCGAAAAGATGCTGGGAAGTCACGAGGATAAAGGCTGTACAGGATGGCGCCATCAGGTCATGTCGCAGCTGGCGCATGAATGGGGTTGGGATGCCCACAAATTGGCAATGCTGGATAACCGTAATTCATGGAAAATCGGGCTAGTGCGTGATGCTCATAATGAATTACTGGATACCATGATGATGAGTTATCGCAATTTGATCCGTTTTGCCCGGCGTAACAATTTAAGTGTGAGTGCCAGCCCACAGGATATTGGCGTACTGACCCGTAAATTGTATGCAGCATTTGAAGCCTTGCCAGGTAAAGTCACTCTGGTGAATCCACAAATTTCACCGGATCTGACAGAACAGGATCTGACATTCATCTATGTTCCACCCGGGCGTGTAAACCGTAGCGGCTGGTATCTTTACAATCAAGCGCCAACGATAGAATCGATCATCGGCCACCAGCCACTGGAATATAACCGCTATTTAAATAAATTGGTGGCGTGGACTTATTTTAACGGTCTGCTGACGAAAGGATCTCGTATCCATATTCATCACGGGAAGTCGCAATGTGACCGGAATAACCTGTGTGATTTGGTGAACGATATCGCTACCCATTTTCCAATCCGCCTGCCTGCACCGACGCCAAAAGCGTTATATAGCCCCTGTGAGATTCGTCATCTGGCGATTATTGTTAATTTGGAAAAAGATCCCACTACGGACTTTTCCAATCGGATCGTGCATTTTGATTTCAGAAAGCTGGATGTTTTCAGTTTTGGTGAATTGCAGCAATGTCTGGTGGGGAGTATCGACCTGCTTTACCGTAACTCGTGGAATGAAGTGAGGACATTGCATTTCAGTGGTGAACAATCCATGCTGGAAGCGTTGAAAACTATCCTGGGAAAAATGCATCAGGATGCGGCACCACCCGCTGAGGTTGACGTGTTCTGTTATAGCGAGCATTTGCGTGGATTGATCCGAACTCGCGTTCAGCAGTTAGTTTCAGAATGTATAGAGTTGCGTCTGTGTAGTAATCGTCAGGATCCCAATCGTTTTAAGGCGTTGCGCATTTCAGGCCAGACGTGGGGTTTATTTTTTGAACGGTTAAACGTTTCGGTACAGAAATTAGAAAATGCGGTGGAATTCTATGGCGCGATTTCCAATACTAAATTGCACGGCCTGCCAGTTAAGATTGATAACAAAGAAAAGCACTTACCTCCTGTGATCGATGGGTTTGCCTGTGAAGGTATTATTCAATTTTTCTTCGAAGATATTGAAAGAAGTCAGGGGTTCAATATTTATATTCTTGATGAGTCAAATCGAGTAGAAATTTATTCCCATTGTGAGGGCAGTAAAGAAGAATTGGTACGTGACGTCAGTCGTTTTTATTCTTCATCGCATGATCGTTTTACTTATGGCTCCAGTTTCATCAACTTCAATTTACCGCAGTTCTATCAAATCATCAGGAAAGGTGAGCGTACCCATGTTGCTCCATTTATAGATGGTGTGTTTCCACCGGATAATACGGAACATAATGATACCGCGTGCAGTATTGATGTACATCTGGATGACTCGTGTAGGTCACACGATCCTTGCCATTCGCTGTATCCCTATTGATATAAAACGAATAGTTTGCAAAATACGTCAATTTTCGGCATAACATCTATTATATTTAAAGCGTATTTTATTATTTGTGGAATTAATTAAATATAGATTTTTACTGTATTTTGCTATAATGAAAAATTGTTATTTAATTTAATTGAAATATAAAATCAATTAATTATTAATAATATTTTTTCGTTAATTCCTATATTTCATGTTTATATTAATAATTTTATGTGTTA
>NZ_JAQRFO010000036.1:0-47159 GCF_028598775.1 Xenorhabdus aichiensis | reverse complement strand
AGCGTCACGTCAGCCGTCAATAAATAGCCAATAGGTGAGATCAGCGGGTAGTTGGGTGGATTGGGGAAATTGTGGGCAGTATTATTACAAGCACCAGATTCTTTCCTTTATATAGGTGAGCATCCTCCTTTATATAACCAGAACTCAAAGCGCTCTACAAAACTGGTAACGTCATGCTAAGATCAATCGATTTCTTAACAGCCAAACATTGTCTGATTATTGGTCACTCCAATTAAATAGGACAACATGCAGGACAATATATAGTATCCACTTATGCCACTCTTAATAAAATCAATGAGATATAATAATGCTGCGGATATTGCTGAGTAACGATGATGGTGTCACCGCACCGGGTATTCAAACCTTAGCGGCCAGATTGCGGGAACACTATCATGTTCAGGTGGTCGCGCCTGATCGTAACCGCAGCGGAGCATCGAATGCCTTAACGCTGGATCGTTCCCTGCGTATCAATACGCTGAATAATGGTGATATTGCCGTTCAGGAAGGTACGCCGACGGACTGTGTCTATCTGGGCGTTAATCGCCTGGTTCTGCCTCGTCCGGATATTGTGGTTTCAGGAATCAACTGTGGTCCCAACCTTGGTGATGACGTAATTTATTCCGGCACAGTGGCTGCCGCGATGGAAGGGCGTCATTTAGGATTACCGGCGCTGGCGGTGTCACTCAATGGTGATAAACATTATGAAACAGCCGCGGAAGTTACAATGCGCCTATTGAACCTGCTGCAAAAATTCCCCTTAAGGGCAGGCAATATTCTGAACATCAATGTGCCTGACGTTCCTATTGAGCAGATCAAAGGTTTTCGGGTAACACGATGTGGCAGTCGGTGTGCTGCTAAAGAAGTTTACGCCTTGGAAGATCCCAAAGGTAACATGCTTTACTGGATAGGGCCTCCTGGCGAGAAACATGACGCAGGGCCAGAAACAGATTTTGCAGCGATAGAAGACGGGTTTGTCTCCATTACTCCCTTACAGGTGGACTTAACCGCTTATAACGCGCAGGAATTAATCAACGATTGGTTGGTAAAAGTCGGGGATATGGGAGAATGCTAAGTCGGTCAATGAAAAATTTGCTGACCCAATTACGCCAGCAAGGAATACAGGACGAGCACTTGCTGGAAATTATCGCCAGAGTTCCTCGGGAATGTTTTGTTGATGAAGCTTTGGCGCATAAAGCCTATGAAAATACGGCACTGCCTATTGGACATGGGCAGACCATATCTCAGCCTTACATTGTTGCCCGCATGACAGAACTGTTGAGCTTAACCCCTGAAGCCAATGTGCTGGAGATTGGAACGGGATCTGGTTACCAGACGGCGATACTCGCCCATCTGGCCAGACACGTCTTCTCTGTGGAGCGTATTAAAGGTTTGCAGTGGCAGGCTAAACGCAGATTGAAGCAGCTTGATTTACACAATATATCAACCCGTCACGGTGATGGTTGGAATGGATGGCGGTCAAAAGGGCCATTTGATGCCATTATTGTCACGGCAGCGCCGCCCGAAATTCCACAGGCTCTGTTGTATCAACTTGCAGATAACGGAGTGATGGTTTTGCCCGTGGGGGAGCGCTCTCAGTCGCTTAAAGTGGTACATCGTTATGGCAGTGATTTTCACAGCGAAGTGATCGAATCTGTCCGTTTTGTACCCCTCATTCAAGGCGAACTAGCATAATCTGCTAATTTATTTTGTCATTATTTTTAAATTGGCTGTCATTTTTTCTGAAGTTAAGCAAAATATTTTGCTTTAAATCTTTTGTAATTCGAAATTTCTTTATAAATCATTATGCTTAAAACTTATATTTGCCTTTACGGGGGAATAAGGTATGAATTTAGGAAACTCAGTGAAAAAAATAAAGTGGATAAGCTCTGTTATGGGAGTGGTGCTGGCAGGTTGTAGCAATACATCAGATCGTCCAGCGCCGATAGTGAGTATTGATAAGCAGGAACAAAATAGAGGGATCCCTTCCAGAACCTCGTCCATCTCGACACCCATGCCATCTTCCCCTTCAACCACTTCAGTAAATCGTTCATCAGAGCATCGTGCTTCGGAAAATCGTTATTTAGTGAATCGTGCTGTTGAAAATGGCTCACATCAGGGACGGATCGTCTATAACCGCAATTATGGGAATATTCCTAAAGGAAGCTATAGCGGCAGCACCTATACGGTCAAAAGTGGCGATACTTTGTTCTATGTTGCATGGATTACAGGCATTGATTTTCGTGATTTATCTCACAGAAATAACATTTCAGAACCTTATAACCTCAATGTTGGGCAAGTCCTGAGAATGGGTAATGTAAACTCCAGTAATGGTGTATTCCTAGCATCAAATAGTACCCAATCTAAAATTGAGCAGGTTGATTTTCAAAAAAGTAATGCGTATCCTGCAAACATTGATAGACCGAGTTCCGAAAAGATGTTGCCAAGGAAATCAATTTCTGTTAGCGAAAGTCCCGCTCTGAAATCATCTCCGGCAACAGACATAAGTCCTAGCAGTACCATCAGCAGTAATAGCAGTAGTAGCAATAGTTGGGGATGGCCTGCGGAAGGGAAAGTGTTTGAAGGCTTCTCGGATTCTAAGGGTGGAAATAAAGGCATTGATATTGCGGGTAGTCGTGGCCAGCCCGTTTTTGCAACTGCCAGTGGGAAAGTAGTTTATGCCGGAAACGCATTACGTGGATATGGAAATCTCATAATTATAAAACATAACGATGACTACCTGAGTGCCTATGCTCACAACGATACCATGCTGGTTCGTGATTCGCAGGATGTCCAGGCGGGGCAAAAAATTGCCACTATGGGTAGTACTGGAACAAGTTTAGTCAAATTACATTTTGAGATTCGTTACAAGGGAAAATCCGTAAACCCGCTGCGTCATCTTCCGCAGCGATAAACCAGGGCAGGATTCTGAATTCCTGCCCGCATTATCATGGGTAGGAGCAGCTGATGAGCCAAAGTACGCTTAAAGTTAATGAGTTGTATGATGAGGCGGATTTAGACGAACATGGCATGGAAGCCGATGACTTTGATGAAGCGTTGCTGAAAGACGGGGATGATTTAACCAATGCTGATGAAGATTTGGATTTGTTGCAAGGGGTTAACCAACGGGTTCTCGATGCAACACAACTTTATCTCGGAGAGATTGGTTTCTCACCTCTGCTGACAGCAGAGGAAGAAGTTCTTTTCGCAAGACGGGCACTTCGGGGAGATATTGCTGCTCGCCAACGTATGATTGAGAGTAATTTGCGGTTGGTAGTTAAAATATCTCGCCGATATAGTAACCGAGGGTTGGCACTTTTGGATCTCATTGAAGAAGGTAACCTTGGTCTTATTCGTGCGGTGGAAAAATTTGATCCTGAAAGAGGTTTTCGTTTTTCTACGTATGCAACATGGTGGATCCGCCAGACAATTGAGCGGGCTATTATGAATCAGACACGTACGATCCGTCTGCCTATTCATATTGTCAAAGAATTAAATGTTTATTTACGTACTGCAAGAGAGTTAGCCCATAAATTGGATCATGAACCCAGTGTCGAAGAAATTGCGGAAAAACTGGATAGACCGGTTGATGATGTGAGCCGTATGATGCGGCTTAACGAACGCATTACTTCTGTTGATACACCAATAAGTGGGGATTCAGATAAAGCCTTACTGGATATTTTATCTGATGAAAATGACTCAGGGCCAGAAACAACCATTCAGGATGATGATATGAAGCAAAGCATTGTGAAGTGGTTGTTTGAACTGAATGCAAAACAGCGTGAAGTCTTGGCTCGCCGTTTTGGGTTGCTTGGGTATGAAGCAGAAACATTAGAAGATGTTGGCCGAGAAATCGGTTTGACAAGGGAAAGAGTCCGTCAGATTCAAGTTGAGGGTTTGCGCCGTCTCAGAGACATACTGCATACTCAAGGCTTGAATATTGAATCATTATTCCGCACTTAAATATTTATATCCAATAGATTTCAAGTTGCAACTAATAAAGTAGCAACTTGAAAGATGAAAGAGATATTATGGTTTAACCAAAAGGTGGGCTAAATAAGCCCACCTTTTATTTATCTTTTATTTTTTATCTTTCTTGGTTCTAACAGACGGGTATTAGACTTCACTGTTACACCATATCTTTCAGACGATAAATCCACTCCAGTGCCTGACGTGGTGTCAATGTATCTGGATTCAGATTTTCCAACGCTTCAACTGCTGGAGATGCTTCTTCCGTTAGCAGCGTCAACTGCGGTGTATCGACGTGACCTGCCGTCGCATTGTTGGAGAGAGATTCCAGCTCCTTTAATTTCTGGCGCGCTCGTTTGATGACATCACGGGGAACGCCTGCCAGAGAGGCGACAGCCAGTCCATAACTCTTACTTGCCGCCCCTTCTTGTACACTGTGCATGAAGGCAATGGTCTCGCCATGCTCGACAGCATCCAGATGGATATTAACCACACCTTCCAGTTTTTCAGGCAGCGTTGTCAGCTCAAAATAGTGAGTGGCAAATAACGTCATCGCCTTGATGCGATTGGCTAGACTTTCCGCACAGGCCCATGCAAGGGACAGACCATCATAAGTGGACGTACCGCGCCCGATCTCATCCATCAAGACCAAGCTATGCTCTGTTGCATTATGCAGAATATTGGCGGTTTCGGTCATTTCCACCATAAAGGTAGAACGTCCTGATGCCAGATCATCGGAAGCGCCCACGCGGGTAAAAATGCGGTCTACAGGCCCAATCAGCGCTTTCTCGGCAGGAACAAAACTGCCGATATACGCCAGCAGCGTAATCAAGGCGGCCTGACGCATATAGGTACTCTTACCCCCCATATTCGGCCCCGTGATGATCAGCAGACGACGCTGTGACGAAAGCGTTAATGGGTTTGAGATAAAGGGTTCACTCAAGACTTGTTCAACGACAGGATGGCGTCCACCCGTGATTTGAATACCGGTTTTATCGCTCAGTGTCGGGCAGGTATAGTTGAGCGTCTCAGCGCGTTCAGCAAGGTTTGCCAGAACATCCAGCTCTGACAGTGCTTCTGCGCTAGTTTGCAGCTCAGCCAGATGAGGCAGCAGCAGATCGAATAGCTCTTCATATAACGCTTTTTCGATGGCCAGCGCCTTGCCTTTGGAAGTCAGAACCTTATCTTCATATTCCTTCAATTCAGGAATGATATAGCGTTCTGCATTTTTCAGCGTTTGACGGCGTACATAATGAATCGGGACTAAATGGCTTTGTCCACGGCTGACCTGAATATAGTAACCATGCACCGCATTGAAGCCGACTTTCAGCGTATCAATGCCGAGTTTGTCACGTTCGCGGATCTCCAGCCTGTCCAGATAATCACTGGCGCCATCGGCTAATGCACGCCACTCATCCAGTTCGGCATGGTAACCCGGGGCAATGACACCGCCGTCACGTACCAGAACAGGGGGTGTTTCGACAACGGCTTTCTCCAGCAGCGTCTGTAATTCATCAAAATGACCGACACGCTGTTGCAGTGCCTGAATATAAGGTGAGTCAGATGATGCCATGATCTGATGAATATCGGGCAATTGCTGGAAAGCATGGCGCATTCTGGCCAGATCACGAGGACGGGCGGAGCGAAGAGCAAGACGGCCAAGTACACGCTCTAAATCACCAACCTGACGTAAAAACGGCTGCAATTCAAAGCCAATCTCTTGTAAAGCTGAAATGGCCTGTTGGCGGTTTTCCAGCACGTTTCTGTCGCGAATCGGGGTATGTAGCCAGCGTTTCAGCATGCGGCTGCCCATGGGTGTCACACATTGATCGAGTACAGAAGCCAGTGTGTTTTCAGTGCCACCTGCCAGATTTTGGGTCAATTCCAGATTGCGGCGGGTTGCAGCATCCATAATGACCGTTTCTTGCTGGCGTTCTACCGTAATATTGCGGATATGGGGCAGGGCGGTACGCTGGGTATCTTTCACATATTGCAGCAGGCAGCCAGCCGCGCGCAGTGCTAACGTAGATTTTTCCACCCCAAAACCGATCAGGTCACGCGTACCGAATTGCAAATTCAGTTGCTGCCTTGCTGTATCGAGTTCAAATTCCCACATTGGGCGACGGCGCAGGCCATTACAGCGTTCAATCAGTGCCATGGGGCCAAAGCTTTCGGGATAGAGCAACTCCGCAGGGCGGGTACGCTGAAGCTCGGCGGCAATGGTATCTTCGTCTGCCATTTCAGAGACGCGGAAGCGGCCGGAGGTGATATCCAGCGTGGCATATCCAAACCCTTGGCTATCATGCCAGATAGCGGCCAGCAGATTATCCTGACGTTCGTGCAGCAGGGCTTCATCGGTTACCGTACCGGGCGTGACAATGCGCACAACTTTGCGTTCAACCGGGCCTTTGCTGGTGGCAGGATCACCTATTTGTTCGCAGAGCGCCGCTGATTCACCGAGCTGTACTAGTTTTGCCAGATAGTTTTCGATTGCGTGATAAGGAACCCCCGCCATCGGAATGGGCTGGCCTGCGGATTGCCCGCGTTTGGTCAGAGAAATATCCAGTAACTTAGCGGCTTTTTTGGCATCGTCAAAGAACAGTTCATAAAAATCCCCCATCCGATAAAGCAGCAAAATGTCAGGATGCTGGGCTTTCAGGCGCAGATACTGCTGCATCATGGGAGTATGGCTGTCTAAATCCTTTGCTGGTGATTCTTTCATATTGATCGCATTCAATTTTACTATTCCTGTTGACTCAGTTGGGCCATCGACGCTCAGTCAACCCATCTAAAATGACAAAACCTAAATATAATCAGCTAAGGATGGAACGCAATGAACCTCATCCCGGGCGAAAACGTTATCTTATCACTGATAATCGGTGTGATCATTAAGGCTTCAAACCAGCCAGCAGTGACCAAGTATGGCAAAACGTGACAGGGAAAGTTTAGGTGGTAGGCTATCAGGATTGCAATTGAGAATGTATAGGATTTTTTGGCTATTGATGAGGACTGGGAAGCGGCTCGATTTTATTTTTACACCTAACTACTCATCATGAGTAATATTCTTATATTTAATCAGATAGTTTTGATTCAATGGTGTTTACAGAATAATTAAATGAATGAAAAACAAAAAGAGAAAGAACATCGCAAAGATAATAACTACCCAGCAGAACTGATAAAAAGGGTATGAGTTGCCAAAGTTGACCAGGCCGCGGAGACCGCTATCGTGAAGACGTTGGGATAGCTTTCGGAACATTACTATATAGATAACGCTATAGAGAGTCCAAAGGACAAGGACACTTCTGGCCAGCTTTTTACCGCCTATCATGCCGAGTATCAAGGCGATGGCAAAAAAACCTAATGCGGCACGATTATCAAGCTGTTTTAAGGAAGCAAGAGTTTGTTCATCTTGCTTTTTCATTGCATATTTTGAAAGCAAAGCAGTAATACCCTTATTTTTAGTTTATCTATTTTAACCCTATCCAACCAAAAACCCATTTTCATTGAAATTAAGGGGCGTTTTTTGGGATGAATAAAGCGACAAACTGTACGTAGACATTGATAATGTCACTGACGTTTATTGTCTTGGCCTGTGGGTGATGGGCTTATGCCGGGCCTAGATTGTACATTTTGTCAGTCTGCTCATTCTTGTTTTATTTCTATTTCCCACCATTGAGGGTGTGACTCTCGATAAGAGTGCGATAGCGGAATCAGTTCCTGCTGTCCATTGTTATCGAAATTACCAAGAATCAACCCAATCGTAGGGCCATCATCAATCGCGCCCAATGAGCTACCGCATCGGCTGCAAAATGCTCGGCTGGAATAATCTGAGGAACGGTATAATGACGGAAGGCCACTTTCGCTAATCCATTGAACTGCATCTTTTGGAAATTCAACCCAGCAAAGTGTCAATGCGCCAGAATGTCTTTGGCACATAGTACACGAGCAGGTGTGAGGAAAGTCGGGGATTCCGGTAGCAATGAACTTGATATTGCCACATAAACATCCACCCTTATATTCTTTCTGGCTCATGATTACTCCTTATGCGATGTTGTACTTTTGCTTGTATTATTCTCATTCAGACAAAGAAAAATAACGAACTTGTACCTTTATTTTGCTCAATATATAAAATACTGCGTAGAAATGTAGGTATTATTTTAATCCGAGTCGATTTAAGAGGAAATTATCATGCCCGATTACCAGCCTCCTTACACTATCACTCCGGCTATACTCAATCGAGTGGTTGAAATAGGCGAATTATTAGGGCGTTGGTCAGCACAAGCGGAGCATTTTTCGCCGTTGCTGCGTAAAGAGAATCGAATTCGCACGATACAGGCGTCACTGGCGATTGAACATAATAGTTTGTCTACTGAACAAGTGACGGCGATTATGAATGGGAAACGCGTATTGGCACCTGCCAAGGATATTCAGGAAGTACGCAATGCGATATTGGCTTATGAAAAATTACCGAACTGGCAGAGTCATCGATTAACTGACTTGTTGACCGGGCATCGATTGTTGATGATGGGGCTAGTTGATCAGCCCGGGCAATTACGTGCTGGTGATGTCGGAATTTATCGAGAAAATCAGCTTATCCATATGGCTCCGCCCGCTAATCAATTATCGCGCTTGGTTGGTGATCTGCTTACATGGTTAAAGCAAACTGATATCCATCCTTTAATAGCCAGCTCTATTTTCCATTACGAGTTTGAATTTATTCATCCGTTTGCTGACGGCAATGGTCGCATGGGGCGTTTATGGCAAACACTGATTCTCAGTGAATGGCGTTCAGAATTGGCTTGGTTGCCGGTAGAAACGTTAATTTACCATCAACAGCAGGCGTATTATCAGGTATTAAGGGAGTGTGATCGCGTTAGCGACTGTACTCTATTTATAGATTTTATACTGGAAAAATTGGCTCAAGCACTGAGAGAAAGTATTGATGCTCAAAAGTCGAATGCTGTCGTGATGTCGGTAGAAACGTCGGTAAAAATGTCGGTAGAAAATTTGCCTCTCCTCAATAGGACTTCGCAAAAAATTCTGTCTTTTATTGCTGATCATCCAGCGATAACAATGTCTCAATTGGCTGATGAATTGGGAGTAAGTCGTCGTACGATAGAACGAAATATCAAGGTATTACAGGAAAATGGACACTTGATTCGGGTAGGTGCGAAGAAAGGAGGATATTGGCAAATTAGGTAATAGGCGGCATGTATCATACATGACGCCTTTGTTATTATGAAGAAGCGGGGTTTTCTTTTTTTGTGAGTTTATTAACAGCGCTCCAGAATTTAGAACTGTTTTTAATGATATTACCAATAGCTTCTATAACTTCATTTTCATCTACACAATAAGTAATACTACTATCTTCTTTTATGATGATTTCACTATCGGATGTGATTTCCCATGAAAAGATAGGTGATATTATTATTTCCTTGGTATTACCAACATATACATTCTGTATGAATTGATTTGTAATTTCGTCCTCATTACTAATGTTTTTTCCTATTACTTCAAGAAGAGTAATTATTTGGTTTTTATATTTACCAGAATAAGTAATAATTTTAATTCCTGATAATTTACTCTCTAATGTATCACTGAAAGTAGAAATTATTTTTTCAACCATTGCTTTTGATTGTTCATTTTTTCTATTTTTATTTAATCCTTCATCGATAATGGAGGTGATTTTCTTTTCTAAATCTCTCATAACTGTTCCTTTACCTTTCAATAGTTAGAAAAATTGGTAAATGATCTATTTTCTGGTTGTTATAGTCTATATAACAGCTTGTTATGTCACTGTAAATGTATCTTACACTTGATTCATTTAAATGCCATGGGCCAGTAGATATAAATGCTGAAGAAACAAATATTTGGTCAAGTATAGCAGATCCATTTTCTTTTGAGTGGCCTCCTTTCCAGACAAAAGTTCCATGACTTGTACGGGCTTTATCGTTTGATTTAGAATGATATTCATGGGGTTTCATTAGGTTCCATGAAGCATTGTATAAGTGGATGCTACTTTTTCTAGCACTACTTTTATTAAATTTAACACCTAATGTATCTTTTATTTCTGTAGACCATGGCTGAGAATTATAATCACTGATTAAAACAATTTGGTTACCTGCTTGAATCTCCTGTTGGAAAACATTTCTTATCTTATTGGCAGCTTCAATACGTTTTTGCTTTCCTTCAGAATTATAATCACTTGGCCAGTGAGAAGCTATAATACAAAATCCATTAGAATTCATTTTATTGACTTCTTGTATATCAATTAAAATACCTGCTTTTATTGTCGTTCCATTTTTAAATTCCTGTTCATCTTCTGTTGGATAATGGGTATTATATTTTATCTGTTTAATTGATTTTATTTCTAATATTTCTTTAGAGTAAATAATGCACATATCAAAGCTTGAACGAGTGGAAGCTTTTAATATACATGATTCAAAATGTAATGCACGATCTATTTTGCCAGAGCTATTTAAATGATTGATGATTTCTTGTATTGATATTTTATTTACTTCACATATGATGAGTATATCTGATTTATGAGTTTCATTTGTTAGTAAATCAATTATTACATCACATGCAACAATTATTTTTTCAGAGGTTGCTTTTGAGTTTTTTAGTGGTGTTATTCCACAATTCCAAAAACATATGTTAATCATTTTATTTTCCATGATATTACTATTTGTTTTTAATAGTATCTCTAATAATTATTGCTATGTCATATTATTGTAGTGACATAAGATTAAATCTTAGTGAAAGATTATCAGAGTATATATAGAAAATATACTTAATCAATCGATAATAGAGTATGTTTGCGAAGCGGATCGCACATATTTTGCAATGAATGAAAGACTTTTGCTACGTTCTTTTAGAGAAACGAGCAAAAGTCGGTAAAACACTCACTCAAACATCGATAAGTAACGATCCCTTGACCAGCGATAATATAAGGCCAGTCTATTATTAATTTCTTCTACATCAAATTTCTCAGGGGAAAAAACGTTATTAGGGGAAATATCAGCTTCGCCATTAACCCATTCAAACATGTCCTGATAGTCTTCATGCGTTGGATCTTTAAGAACACTAAGGAGTTCCATATAGCCATATACCCCACCGGAATCTTCTGGTGGGCAGGCTTGTTCACCTTCAAGGCAGAAAATAGGCATCGGCAACTTTTCGGGAGAATAGTTACTGTTTTCCAGTACAATCTCATGCTCCCAATCGTCACCAAAATCATAAAGATAAGCAAACTTGCTTCCTTTGCGTTTGATGAGCGAATCCAGTTTGAATCTTCCTTCTTCCTGACAATCACTCATTCCATCTGGCATTTCGGTAAAGCGTTTGGCGCTAAAAATGAACTCATGTAAGTGACTGTCTTCCCAACCCATCACAGCTTGTATCACATCGTGCAAACGATCCAATGAAATATTGGATGGAACAACAAAGCGACGCCATATAACCGGCTCGGTTTCAGTAAGCGTAATTTTTAACTGATAGAACTTTTCCATTTATCACCTCTATGAGTTGATGAATTGACGGGAAAGAGCTAAATATTCGCATATTTCCGTTACGATATGAAGTGATCCGGATTAAAATTCGAATGATTTTTATACTGATAAAATTGTCTGTCTGCTATTTGATTGATTTTTTTAGCAATTTGGTTTTGCTAACTCTATTGAATATAGATATTGTTATTTTGTTAAGTTAACTGTTTTTCTGTTAATAAATTCTCTTTGAAAAAGAGAATTTATTCCTTTGTGAAAAATATCATTTTTTTCGCATTGAAGACTGTAGTAAAATCGAGCTAATTTTATCGTCTGGCAAAAATCAGTAAGGGGTGAATAGTAGTGTCCGTGATTTTTGTCGGGTTTTCATTTTCAACGACTTCTTTTTGTTATCGTTTATCCTGAATGATCTCGCAATAAATGGATAGGGTTTGGAGTCAAAACGATTGACGCTAGCAAAAATTTATCTACGGCTATCTAAAATAACAGGAAATTTATGTCCTTTTTTGATAAAAACAAGAAGGTATCTTGTTTTGTTGCGCTATTTTTTCTTATTTTTCTTATACATAAATGTTTTGGGTATCAATTGAAGCTGATATATGTCTTCAGTGCCTTTGCCTTATTCTTATTGCTGGCGGCGGTCAGTAAGCGTGTATATCTCTTTTTGATTACTTTTTTTTCCCTTGTGGCAATACTGTACGCACCAGTTGGCCTGAATTACGGTTTTCCAGATATTAATGCGGTAGGCTCACTGCTTTATACAAACCAGAATGAAACGTTGGAATATATCAGTGGATTTCCTGTTTCAACTTACTTAACCGTGATGGGTATTTTTGCCTTGATGATGTTTTCATTCAGGCTAAATGTAAACTTATCAGGAAAAAATAAAAAATGGTTATTTTTTCTGTTCTTCATTCCTGCATTTTGGTCACCAGCCAAAGGATATATTAAATCTGGTTTTGAAAACGGTACGGAACTTTTGAATACCAGCTTACCTGAAGTCCGATTTTTCAGTGACGCTTACCAGAGTTACACTAAAGTGATGTCTGAAAATAGCCGTTTCGCCAAAATTATCAAACTTCAGGATGATTGGCAGCCCGTAGTCAAAGAAGAAAAATACGACACTTATATTATGGTGATTGGTGAAAGTGTCCGAAAAGATTTTCTGAGCGCTTATGGTTTTCCCGGTAAAAATACACCGTGGCTGGATAATACAAATGCAACCCTGTTCACCCATTATATTTCTGCCGCACCATCAACCCAGCTATCACTGACGAATTCTCTGGCGATCCGTCAGTCGAATGGGATTAATTTGAATAACAGTATTGTCACGCTGGCAAATAAAGCGGGGTTTGAAACTTACTGGCTTTCTAATCAAGGGATGAAGGGAGGGTTTGATTCTCCTGTGGCAATGATCGGCCAACAGGCTAAACATTCGATGTTCTTGAAAGAAGGTAGCTCAGATGACAGGAGCTATATGCCGGATGAAAATTTATTACCTTATGTCCGTAACGCACTGACGAATGATCAGCATGATAAAAAGAAAAAACTGGTTGTCATCCATTTGATGGGTTCGCATCCGCAGCCCTGTGCCAGAACCAATAACCAGTACAGTACTGATTTCCATTCCAAAAATATCTCATGCTATGTACAGAGTATCCATAATACCGATAGCCTGCTGGCTGAAATAGAAAACATTGCCAATCAAAACCAGTTGAACTGGACAATGCTTTATTTTGCCGATCATGGATTGTCCTTTGTGCATAAAGGAACGGATAACGAGAACTTGACTCATGGCGATAAAAATCAACAGAATTATCAAGTTCCTTTTATTATTACCTCTTATGACTATTCAGCCAGAAATAAAATAGACGCCCAGCGCAGCGGCTTGCATCTTTTGCCCATGTTATCTCTATGGTTAGGGGTTGAAGAGCCTCGGCTGGCCTCAGAGTATGACTGGTTTTCCAATCAAGAATGCCAGAATCAACATACTGTCATTTCATTTGATGGTGAACATATGGACTTTAATCGCCTGAATAACGACGCCATTCATTTTGGTTTATGAACAGTGAATTAACTCACAAAACGTCACCCATTGCATCCGTATCCGAACCACTGATCAGAGGATTCTGACCGTTTAATACGGTATTCAACCGCTGGCTCAGATCCTCCTGATATCGTGGGTGGAAGTTTCATATCATAGTGCAGTGTGGCGAGGAGTATAGCTTCCCTCTGGCTATCAGATAGCTGGCTTATAAAGAGGGAAGTGAAAGATTAAATCATGACTTGCTGTTCGTCTTACCTTAAAAAGGGTGTTTTATGAACAATAATAAATTTTTAAAACATATCCCCTGGATGATATTGGGGATAATTGGCGCATTTTGCCTTGGGGTCGTTGCGCTGCGTCGGGGAGAACATGTTAGTGCCTTATGGATAATCGTTGCTTCCGTGGCGGTTTATCTTGTGGCGTATCGATATTACAGCCTTTATATCGCCACCAAGGTGATGAAGTTAGATGCGACACGGGCAACACCTGCGGTCGTCAATAATGATGGATTGAACTACGTACCGACTAACAAAAATGTCCTGTTTGGCCATCACTTTGCGGCCATTGCGGGAGCGGGGCCATTGGTGGGGCCGGTATTGGCGGCACAGGTCGGTTATCTGCCGGGGACGTTGTGGTTGCTGGCAGGGGTTGTGCTTGCTGGGGCAGTACAAGATTTTATGGTGCTGTTCATCTCTTCCCGCCGCAATGGGGCATCACTGGGTGAAATCATTAAAGAAGAAATGGGACAGGTTCCGGGAACGATTGCTCTGTTTGGTTGCTTCTTGATCATGATTATCATTCTGGCGGTGTTGGCTCTGATCGTCGTGAAAGCACTGGCGGAAAGTCCGTGGGGCGTATTTACCGTTTGCTCCACTGTACCGATTGCGCTTTTCATGGGGCTCTACATGCGATATATCCGTCCGGGGCGTGTGGGTGAAGTCTCCGTGATCGGGGTTGTCATGCTGGTTGCTGTAATCTGGTTTGGGGGTGTTGTTGCGGCTGATCCTTACTGGGGGCCTGCACTGACCTTTAAAGATACCACCATCACTTACACACTGATTGGATATGCGTTTGTTTCCGCATTACTGCCAGTCTGGCTGATTTTGGCTCCACGTGATTATCTGGCTACTTTCCTGAAAATCGGGGTGATCGTCGGTCTTGCTATTGGGATCGTGATCCTGAATCCTGACCTGAAAATGCCGGCCGTGACGCAATTCGTTGATGGTACTGGGCCAGTCTGGAAAGGCACGCTGTTCCCATTCCTGTTCATTACCATTGCTTGTGGTGCGGTATCTGGCTTCCATGCACTGATCGCTTCCGGTACTACTCCTAAATTGCTGGCAAACGAAAAAGATGCCCGTTTTATTGGTTATGGTGCGATGTTGATGGAATCGTTTGTTGCGATCATGGCGCTGGTTGCTGCGTCCATTATCGAGCCGGGCCTGTATTTTGCCATGAACACGCCGCCAGCAGCATTGGGTATTACTATGCCTGACTTGCATAATCTGGGGACGGCAGAGGCGCCAATGATCATGGCATCACTGCAAGATGTGACAGCCCATGCAGCAGCGACCGTAAGCTCATGGGGCTTTGTTATTTCACCCGAGCAAATTCTGCAAACGGCGAAAGACATTGGTGAGCCATCTGTGCTGAACCGTGCCGGGGGAGCACCAACATTGGCGGTGGGGATCGCTTATGTATTCCACCAGATTATTCCAGCGGCAAACATGGGATTCTGGTATCACTTCGGTATTCTATTTGAAGCGTTGTTCATTCTGACTGCACTGGATGCAGGTACGCGCTCCGGTCGTTTTATGTTGCAGGATTTACTGGGGAACTTTGTTCCATTCCTGAAAAAAACCGATTCTCTGGTTGCTGGCATCATCGGTACAGCGGGCTGTGTCGGCTTATGGGGCTATCTGCTGTATCAAGGTGTGGTTGATCCGTTGGGTGGCGTTAAGAGCCTGTGGCCGCTGTTTGGGATTTCGAACCAGATGCTGGCAGCGGCTGCGCTGGTACTGGGAACTGTCGTGCTGATCAAAATGAAACGCGCCAAGTACATCTGGGTGACTGTTATTCCTGCAATCTGGTTGCTGATCTGTACGACATGGGCACTGGGGCTGAAATTATTCAGCGACGACCCACGACTGGAAGGTTTCTTCTTCCTGGCGAAAGAATATAAACAGCGTATCGCTGAAGGCGGGGCAGAACTGACAGCCCAGCAAATCAGTAACATGAATCACATTGTCGTGAATAACTATACCAATGCGGGCTTAAGTATCCTGTTTCTTGTGGTGGTCTATAGCATCATAATCTATGGCATCAAAACCGCGATAAAAGCGAGCAAAAACCCAGAGCGTACAGATAACGAAACGCCTTATGTTCCTGTTCCTGAAGGTGGGGTAAAAGTTTCTTCTACGCACTGATGTGATACTCAGACTGATGCCAGCCAAGTAAGTTTCAACGATAACGGCTATACCCCGCATAATCGTCTTTGTATTATGTGGGGTATTTTTCTTTGGAGAACAGTATGTTTGGTAATCTTGGCAAGGCGGGTAAATATTTGGGGCAGGCTGCCCGCATGTTGGTGGGAGTTCCTGACTATGACACTTATGTCCAGCACATGAAGGAGAATCACCCAGATAAACCTTACATGACCTATGAAGAGTTTTTCCGTGAGCGTCAGAATGCGCGCTATGGTGGTGATGGCAAAGGCGGCATGCGCTGCTGTTAGTGTTTTAGTGAGCAAAAGATCAAAAGAAAGAAAATCGTTGTCAGTGAAACAGGAAACGAAAATGAAACCCATATCAGTCACAATTCTGGCAGGTTTTTTGGGATCGGGCAAAACGACGTTATTGCGTCACATCCTCAATGCCGAACATGGTTATAAAATTGCTGTCATCGAAAATGAGTTTGGTGAAGTGCCCATTGACCATGAATTAATTGGGGATAGGGCAACCCAGATTAAGACATTAAGTAACGGCTGCATCTGTTGTAGTCGCTCAAGTGAGCTTGAAGATGCCTTGCTGGATTTACTGGACGGAATTGACAAAGGGCAGATCGATTTTGACCGTCTGATTATTGAATGTACAGGTATGGCAGATCCTGGCCCCATCATGCAAACCTTCTTTTCCCATGAAATTCTGTGCCAGCGTTTTTTGCTGGATGGAATTATCACACTGGTGGATGCGATGCATGCTGATCAGCAGCTTAATCGCTTTTCCATTGCGCAGTCACAGGTGGGTTATGCCGATAGAATTTTGCTGACGAAAACAGATGTTGCCCCTGAGCATGATGCCCTGCTTGAACGTTTACAGCGAATTAATGCCAAGGCTCCCATTCATAAAGTGGTTCACGGTGAGGCTGACTTAAGTTTGCTGTTTGATATCGAAGGCTTCATGCTCAATGATAAGCTGACGGTTTCGAACCCGGTATTCCGGTTTATTCCCAAGCAACAGAACACCATCCAGTCGATTGTCGTTAACTTGAAGCATCCGGTTGGGTTGGCCGAGGTTTCTGACTTAATGGAAGAGTTACTGCTGAGTTTCGCTGATAATCTGCTGCGTTACAAAGGTATTCTCGCTATTAAAGAAGAGCCACGCCGATTACTGTTTCAGGGAGTACAACGCCTATATAGCGCAGACTGGGATAGAGCTTGGCACGATAACGAGGAACGCTTCAGCGTGCTGGTTTTTATCGGCATGGATTTACCTGAACAGAAAATCCGTGAAAAGTTTGCGGAATTGTAGTTGATCATATTTTATTCTTTATTGAGCAGTGAAATAGTTTGTATAAAAATCCGCTGCTCATATTTAAATAGAAATTTATATTATATATGCACTCTTTTCGTCTTGGTTTCTTGTAAAAATATAAGTAATATTTTAACAAAAATAAAACAACAAGAATAAAACCTATTCATAAATTGAATTTATCATAGGTTTAAGGCAATTCATTATTTATGTTATGGAGGAATTATCCATCCGCAATCTCCACAAGTTAGCCGGTGGAGATTGTTGCAATAACAGATCATGTTAGTGAAAACGGGAATGATAAATAAAAGGCTTACTTCGTAGGCTACTCCCAAATTCTGGAAAAACGTTTCACATTACTGGCGGTGTAAATCACCGTATGTGAAATATTACGATGCCCGAGATAATCTTGAATCAGACGTGTATCACGGCCAAGATCCGCCAGTGCGTAGCCGCAGGCATGCCTTAACATATGCGGATGTGGAGAAACACTGACAGACGCCTGTTTCCCATAGCGCTTTAGTAACCCATAAACTTGCTGGCGTGAAATAGAGCCGGATTTTTGGGAAAGAAATACCCACGGCGCATCGGCATCCCGCCATTTCTGGCGGACATCAAGCCATTTTTTAAGTGCTTCAATTTCTTTTGGAATCAGAGGGTGTGTTGTTGATAGCCCACCTTTTAACCGCCTGATATGAATAATTGCTGAATTTAAATCGAGGTCGGATAAACATAAATTACACAATTCACTAACCCTAAACCCGTGAATAAAACACATTAATAGCATGCAGTAATCCCGTTCTGCATGACGTCCTTGTTTTGTTTCTTCCAAAATTGCGTCTATTTCGTATCGGGTTAAAAATTTACGTTGCTTCATGACATTATCATTCCTATGACATCAGATAGATTAATTGTAAATAGCAAGGTATTTAAACCAATCGAATAAAACCAGCCATCAGTATCTTTAAACATGATTAGCAAAATACCAGATTAATCTAATTGGAAAACAGTAAATAAAAAAAATTTGCTGCTTCTATTCGTCTTATCTTTAATGAAAATATTGATTGTAATTGTATAAATACGTGTTATGTGGTTCTGATGTACAGAATGGGGCAATCATAAGCAGAATTCCACAATAAAAATTGTTTGATTAAAATTCGCGACTAAAAATTTGGTCTGATTTTATTTTTAGATTTTTATTCTTTCAATGTTCCTTTTCTGGGTAATGAAATTGTACTTTTACTGCATTTGACCAAAAAAGTAAACGATTTAACTAAAGCGTTAAAGTATTAGTTATTGGGCGATCAAAAAAACATCCGTATCTCATTTTTGTTAGCTAGTTTGTGGTATTAAATTTTGTATTTTTTATTTTATTTGGTTTTTAACACTGTTATTTGTAGGGATAATTTAAAATCAATGTGGTAGTCATATGCCACTAATAGAGAGGAATTTAGCACTAAATGAAAAGGAAAGTCCCTAATTTAGGATAAATTAGTTGTATGAGTTATTATTAATAATTGAAATTATTAATTTGCTAATTAAAAAGGATTATTTTTTTATTCTATATGGCTCGTGAAATTTAATAAAATAGGTGTGGATTATAATTAATTAAATATAATTTCATTATTATAATTATTTTCTGAATTATGTACTGTCGAATATCATTTTTTTGATGCTAAAGACCTTTTAAAAATAAAGGCCTTTAGTATGTTTGCTTATTCAGGCAACCCTTGCCTTATACACCATAATTTCGATGATTTGTGTATCCGTTTGTTGCATCGTGTGGCGAGCGAATGGACAAAACTGATCGTCATTCACCTTTCTCACATTAAGAAAAGGCTAGAAAAGGAGAAATACATAACAAAATCCCGGTGAAGATAATCAGGATTAGCGAGGCGCCTTTGTAATGATGGAGGCTGGGTACTTTGTAGACCAGATAAGAGGGGATCAGGCAACCGACGATGCCAAATATTGGGCTACAGAGGGAAGTGAAGCTTAAGACTGGCGCATTCAGGATAATGGCACTCCATGCCAATAAGATGGCAAAAATCATAATGCCTTTTTGCACCCATTTTTCATTGATCTTTTCAGCGGGCATCAGGCGCCCGAGAATATTCATGGCAATTCCCTGGCTGGCTTCGCGAAACCCGAGATAGACGCCAAAGAAGGCAGTCATCACCGCAAAAATATTGAGAATAACACTGACCGTAACTACCCAGCCGTCAGGGAAGAATTGTGCAGCGATAGCCAGTGCAGAAATATTCTGTTCATAGGCTTTGACGGCTTCATCGTGGCCCATTGCCAAAGTAAAGGAGATGGCATAGAAAAATACCGTACAAAACAGGACGCCAAACGCCATATTCATGGCTCGGAGCGCTTTATAGCGCGCAACTTCACGATTTTGCTGGTGGTTACGGTAAGAAATCACCATTGGACTTAGCGTCTGGATAAACAGGATGGAAGTGAGTGTAAAGGGTAACGTGATAATGGCTTTTTTGATCAGTATGGCGAAAGGTGGCAGCACGCCGATGTTGTACAGATGCCACATCCCAATCATTGAAAGACCCAATGCGGCGACAACAAATAATTTTGTCAGCACCATCAGACTGGAGATTTTGAACAGCCACTGTTCTCCACGGGAGGAAATTGCCACCAGAATACAAATTAAGATCAGCCCATAAAACGGATTTTTGGATAATAGCTCATTGGTAATACCAAATGTGTGCAGATAAGAGGCGCTATCGTTGGTAATGGCAGTCGAGTACACAAACATCCAGATCACCAGCATGATAAAGTAGAGAATACCTAACAAAATGCCCCAGTTTTTGCCGAGATAACCACTGATCACGCTGGGATAATCTTTGCATTCTGGTGATTCCGCGAGGGTGTTGATGAATAATCGCTGAAAAAGATACATGGCGGGATAGCCAATAATGGAAGATAGCAGGAAAACCCACAATCCCATCAAACCGACCTGAACAGGCAGGAAAACAATTCCGGCACCGATTGCCATACCAATACTCATGATGACCCAACCTGTGTCGGTACTGTCGAATTTTATGGCTTTTTTCCATTCAACTTCAGTCATATTGGCCCGTTTGGCTGCCGGAGAGGCATGGGTCGTGACCTCATTGTTTTTTGTTGCTGTTTTCATAATAGCTCTCGCTTACATCTTTGGTGTTGTAATAGGTATTGAACAGGTACAGAAAGAAACGCATCACATAAACACAAAATAACCATTCATTAAGTAAGTGAACTATCGTGTGTGGATATTAAAGGATTTTTGGGAGAAAAAATTTCCCTAAAAATTCCATTTAATACGACTTTTGAGAGAACAACTTCTTCGGAAAGAAGAAATCGCTATTTATTGTTTTCAATGGGAGATAGCAAAGGGAAACCATACAGAAAAAGAACGTGGGTTTATTTGTATCATCATGATAAATAACGTTATTATATCTTAACGATAAGGTATTATGATTATTTGTGATATTAACAATTCAAACAATTAGAGAGAAAAGTTGTGTGCTTTATCACGTTTGCACCTGCTCAAAACACCCTGTCAGTATTAAATCCTTTTTATTGTTAATATTATGGGGTATTTCAGCATATTAATCTAGATTTTTTTCCGGCCATCCCGTGAGGTACTAAGGATGAAAAACAAGCGAATAACATGCCTGTAGTTTGGGCTATTTCCTTGTTTGTGCTCAAATAACCTGTAATTTCGCATTCTAAATAGAATATCGTTCTTCAGTATAATTATTCATTTTATTAATTACCGACGTTATTATTTGAGATAATATAATAATATTAATTTTAATGGTTTTATTAAATTGTAAATGTGTTAAATTTTATAAGTCAATAAATATATGAATGTTATAGATTTTGTTTCGTTGTAAATAAAACTTTGTTAGAACTGTCACATTTTAAAATTAACTCCATAAGGTATGATTGCATTGTATTATAAATAAACTTATTTTTTGATTTATGAGATTTTTAATTCAATGTAATTTCACCGATGAAATTTGCGTCATAGTGAAATAATTTTTGTAACATTATATAGAGAGTTTTAATGAAAATTATCGGAATTTCAGGTTTATTACCGTCAAGATGCGTAACTAATAGTGATGTACTTGATTTAATAGAGCAGCATTCAAAAGAAACTTTCCAAGATGATTTGCCCAAAACACTAAGAACGATTCAAAGGTTACTGGATAAAACAGGACTTGAAAGCAGATATTGGCTGGGTGAAGGTGAAAAACCGATGCGTCTGATGGAAGAAGCTTTTGAACAGGCTTTGAAACAGGCGAATATCAGAAAATCCGAAATTGATCTATTGATTTATCCTAACGTCACTCGTGGTTTCACTGAGCCTGCAAACAGTACTTTTATTGCAAAGGCGTTAGGATTGAATTGCCGGAATTATGATGTTCTTGATGCCTGTAATGGTTGGGTAACGGCAATGGATATCATTAATAGTAAAATGAAAGCAGGTGAAATACGTTATGCGGCTATTATTAATATGGAATTTGGCATGTCTGAAGGCGGCCCATTCAGAAAGAATTTTTCTTTGAATTCTGCTTCTGAATTGGCCTATAAATATCCTAGTTTTACAATAGGTGAAGCGGCTTCCGTAACCATATTGAGCAATGAAGATACAGATAATTTTAAATTTGATTATATTAGCAGACCCGATTTAAGTGACATATGTAATATCTCTTTACCTAATTGGGAATTGTTTTGCAATGATAGTGATATTGAGCTTATTTCGCCTCTGGGAGGTAAATATCAGTTCAATTCATATGCCGCAGCACTCCATGAGTATGCGGGAGAAGAAGTGCCCAAGGTATTCAAACAGCATAATATTGCCAGTAGTGATATCCATAAGATTTTCATCCATACAGGTGCCCCAAATATGTGGGATGGCTTTGGTAAAGCCGTCGATGCCGCTGACAAAATGCACAATATCGGTCAGAAAACCGGTAACATTATTACCGCTTCTATTCCTTTTGGCATCGCTGATGCTCTTGAGAAAGATCGGGTCGAAAGAGATAAACTCTGCATGGGATGGGCAGGCAGTGGTGGAATGGTGTTTTCCGCAATGTCGTTTAAATTATAATTAATCTCTCGTCTGATTTATTTAATTGCCGACTGAATATATAAACTTAAATTTTATGATAATGATTCTGATTGTTTAATATAACGATTTCTATATGGCAAAATAATGCTATGGATAGATTTAGTTAGCGAATGTTAAGAATGATTTCAGTTGGCCTGATGAATAAAATAGAGTCTTTTTGATTGTGTTAGCAGGGGAATATGTCTCCCTAAATGACATAGACGGCCAATGACAAAGTGGAAAAATCACGCGGTTTTTCCACTATTTGAATTCAGGTAATGGCTATGATCAATCTGTTCAATAATCCTTCTATAAATAGCTTAACGTAATGCTGATTGATGATTATCGGTAAATCAGTCTTATCAATGTCGTGAATTTATTCGGCTAATGGGCATTATGCTCATTTTCTATTTAAATAGACTTTTCCTATAACAATATCTATTATTTTGCCGTTTTATGTTAGCGGTATCCGCCTGTATAAGTAATCTGACAGGCTCAATTGAAAATTTATTCAGATTCAGGAAGACATTATAATGAAAAGTAAATTCACTCTGGCTTCACTTTGTTTGGCTTCTCTTATGCTGGCAGGATGTGCGACAGAATCCTCTTCAACTCTCCAGGTTCAAAAAGTCTCTTCGTATAACACTATTTATCAAGGTATCCGCAGTCCTATCGCTGTGGGTAAATTTGAAAATCGCTCAAGCTATCAGAATGGCATTTTCTCTGACGGCATTGATCGTTTAGGCAATCAATCAAAAACAACGCTGGTGACGCATTTACAGCAGACCGGCCGCTTCAATGTGTTGGAGCGTACCAACATGGCAGAATTGCAAGCGGAAGCCGGTTTGCAGGGTAAAGCCCAGAAGCTGAAAGGGGCTAACTATGTCATTACGGGTGCTGTGACCGAATTTGGCCGCAAGGAAGTGGGTGACCATCAATTATGGGGCATTTTGGGGCGTGGTAAATCACAGGTTGCCTATGCAAAAGTGATGCTTAATGTTGTTAATGTTGAAACGTCTGAAGTCGTCTTCTCCTCAGCAGGGGCAGGGGAATATAAATTATCCAGCCGTGAAATTATTGGATTTGGCGGTGCATCCGGTTACGACTCAACTCTGAATGGCAAGGTATTGGATCTGGCGATTCGTGAAGCCGTCAACGACCTTGTGGCAGGTATTGAAAATGGCGCATGGAAGCCAGTTAACTAATTATATCGGGAAGATAGTTTAATGTTTTTGATGAAAAAGACGGGGATATTGTTAGGGGTATTACTGTTAGCGGGATGTGTCAAAGCGCCGAAGACCATTTACGAATGGGGTGATTACCAGCCAACAGTTTATCAATACTATCAGCAGGACAAAATGGGGCTACAGGAGCAGATTCAGGCGTTGCAGAAGGTGATTGAATTAGCCAAAGCGAAAGATAAGTCTGTTCCTCCTGGCCTGCATGCTCAAATGGGGCTGCTTTACAGTCAAACAGGCAAAATTGATGAAGCCTTTCAGCAGTTTGCCATAGAGAAAAATTTATTCCCTGAAGCGGCACCTTATATGGATTTTCTGTTGAGCAAAAGTAAGGGAGTGAAATAATGAACCGTTTTTGGGGCGCTATTGCCGCTTTATTATTGCTGACACTGACAGGATGTGTTCAACAAAAGCCTTATGATTATACGGCTCTAAGGGAAAGTAAGCCTAAATCCATTCTGGTACTGCCCGCAGTGAACAAATCTGTGGAAATACAAGCCGGGGGCAGCCTGATTTCTCAGGTGGCTTACCCACTGGCTGAATCTGGATATTACGTTTTCCCGGTTGCGGTGGTTGAAGAGACATTCCGACAGAATGGTGTGACAGAAGCGCAGGATATCCAAAATATCAGCTATAAGAAGCTGCATGATATTTTTGGTGCAGATGCTGCGCTTTATCTGGATATCACGCAATACGGTACACAATATCTAGTTATTAGCAGCGATACTCGTGTCAGCGCAGCAGCCCGTTTGGTTGATCTACGCAGTGGTAAGCAACTGTGGAGTGGTACGGCGACGGCCTCTTCAACAGAAAATGATAATCACTCCAGTGGTGGGCTGATAGGAATGTTAGTCTCTGCGGCTATTTCTCAAATCGCGAATACGATCACTGACAGAGGCCATGATATTGCAGGCATTGCCAGTAATCGTCTGTTAAGCGCAGGTCAATATGGCCGATTGCTGTATGGGCCGCGTTCGGAGCACTACGGTAAAGAAAAATTATAATTTTTTTGTGTTATTAGCGTGAAAAATGCCGCAGATATTCTTTGCGGCATTGTTTATTTTTTACCTCTATTTCAGATATCAAATATCCAATCGCTTGGATTGCCATCTTTTGGACTTCCAGCGCCAAGCGTTCACAAGTCCTCGCATCCATTCATCGCAGAAGAAGCCAATCCAGATCCCCAGAATGCCCATATTCATCACGATCCCCAGAAAATAGCCAATAGGAATGGAGATACACCACATGAAAATCAGTGCAGTGTAGAGCGGGAAGCGGGCATCACCGGAAGCGCGCAGGGCATTAACCATCACAATATTGAAGGTGCGCCCAGGCTCCAGAAATACTGATAACAAGAATAGAGGCAGCAGAAGCTCAATAATTTTTTTATCTTCCGTCATCATGTTGAGGAGGGGTTCCCGGAGCATCCAGAAAACCAGTACGACACCAGACGTAACGATAACTCCGATTTTCAGGCTATTTAATCCACGGATATAGGCATCTTCGAAGCGTTTTGCGCCCACAAGGTGCCCAACCATAATTTCATTGCCAATACTGATGGAAATACCGAACAACATAATGAACAGTGATAACTGGAAATACATGGTTTGCGCGGCCAGAGACGTTTCACCCATCAGACCGATAAATGCCTGTGCGGCCATATATTGCAGTATCCACACCAGATTTTCACCGGCAGCAGGCAAACCGATATGCAGGATTTTGCCCAGCATATTTCTCGACCAGCGCACGAGCAATTTAGGATTGAGCTTAATCTTCAAGCCATAAAACAACAGCCCGCTGAGTAAAATAACCGCGACAGTACGGCCAAACACGGTAGACCACGCCACGCCTTCCAGCCCATATTTAGGCAATCCAAAGAACCCATACAGAACAACCATATTACCGACAATGGTGAGCAGGTTAGCAATCAGGGTGACATACATGGCAGTCTTCGACTTACCATAAACCCGCAGACAGGCGGCGAGAATGATCGAAATAGCTTCTGGGATCAGGCAGATACCCAGGACACGCAGATAAGCGCCCCCATCTTCCATCAGGTTTTCGGGCAGATTCATGATGTGCAGGATCTTATAACCGAAGAAAACCGTGACCAGCGCACAACCAAGACCCAGTACGAAATTGAAAGCAATGGAGATATGAATGGCTTGGCTGGCTTTATCCCGTTTTCCTGAACCAAGATATTGCGCGATTACAACACTGCAACCCACACTGATGAAATTGAAAATCGTAATGCAGAGATCGAAAACAAGATTGCCTCCTCCCATGGCAGCCAGATAAGCCGAAGAAATATGGCTGACCATATAGGTATTGATTAATAACGTCGCCATGTGAAGAAAAATATCAATGAAGATCGGCCAGCTCAGTGAGAAAAGCGAACGATCAACAACATCAGATTGATGCATTGTAAAACCTATCGATTGAAGTGGAATGAATGGTCTTTTTACGGTGTGACATACCTAGAAAGTGTAGGTAATTCTACAAGGTTTATTGGTCAGTTGGTAGGCGGGTTACGTTATTTGTACCGATGGCATAAGGAAGGACTGGAGATAAAAAATCTCCTGCGGTGGGAGCCGCAGGAGCCTAGTGCCAAGCTAACCCTGGATTTCCCCTTCCAAAACAAACATGCCAACCGGATGAATTTCCAGATAGTACTTGTCACCGACACGCGGTTGCAGTTGTGTGGCATTGATCTGTAACAACAGGGTTTGTCCACGCCAATTAACCGTCACCTCATATTGCGCTCCCATATAGGCCACATAACTGACTTTGCAGCGTTGGCTTTCATTTCCCTGTTGGCCCAGAGTAATAGCTTCAGGGCGAATGCCTATCGTAATGGAAGAGCGAGTTGTCGTAAAATGCGCGGGGCGGGGCAACCGGTATTGGAAGATTTCTACATAATCCAACCCTAATGTAGCCGGAAAAATATTGGCGTCCCCCATAAAACTTGCCATAAATCGTGAGGCTGGATGGCGATAGAGTGTTTGTGGCGAGCCAATCTGCATAATTTTGCCTTTATTCATCACCAGCACGGTATCAGAAACGGCAAAAGCTTCACTTTGGTCGTGGGTCACGTAGAGGGAGGTGATATTAAAACGTTGCTGCAATTCGCGGATTTTCTCTCGCATATTGCGGCGCAGGTTGGCATCAAGGTTACTCAATGGTTCATCGAATAGCAGAACTTTAGGCTTGAGGATCAACGCACGAGCCAAGGCGACCCGTTGCTGTTGTCCACCAGAGATTTGGTCAACATAGCGATCTTCAAATCCGGCCAAATCAACCAGTTCCAGCGCTTCCCTGACTTGCTCGCGAATTTCTGCTTTTGGCCGCCCCTGCATTTTCAGCCCGTAACCGATGTTTTCGCCCAAAGACAGATGAGGAAAAAGTGCATAAGACTGGAATACCATACAAATATCCCGTTGCTGGATGGAACGTTCTGTCACATCCTCACTATCAATGAAAATATTTCCTTCGCTGGGCTTTTCCAAACCAGCGACTAAACGTAGTACGGTGGTTTTACCGCATCCTGATGGCCCCAGCAGAGTTACCATATGCCCTTGAGGAATGGATAAGTTCAGGGAATCGATCACGGCGTTGCTACCGAACCGTTTAGTCACATTTTTTAGCTCGACAAAATGTTGTTGTGTCATCTTATCACTCCGTGATTACTGGGTATTTTTGGCTTTCGAGCGGGAAATTCGCGCTTCGCCAACCAAATAGTCAAACAGGAAAATCACCGCCAGCATGACGACGATCAGAATCGAGCCATAAGAGATAGCCAGACCATATTCACCATCTTCAACGCGGTTCAGGATATAGGCCGTTGCCACGCGGGTGTCTGGTGTCACTAAAAATACGATGGCGCTGACGGTAGTAATGGCACGGACAAAACTGTAAATCAGCGCGGATAAAATGGCAGGGCGTAAGAGCGGCAGCAAAATGTGGAAGATTGTTCTCATTGAACCTGCCCGTAGACTGAGAGAAGCTTCATCCAGCGATTTATCAATTTGCCCAAGCCCGGCGATACCCGCCCGAATGCCAACGGGAACGTTCCGCATCGTCATGGAAACGATGATAATCACCGCTGTGCCAGTGAGGTAAAATGGAGCATCATTGAAGGCCAGTATATAGGACACGCCAGCTACCGTACCGGGAACGGCAAAACAGAGCATGGTTGTAAATTCAATGGCTTTCTTGCCTCGGAATTCTTGTCGTACCACGACATAGGCAATTAACAGACCCAAAATAGCCGTAATGGGCGCGGCAATACCCGCATAAAGCAGCGTATCCAGCAGTGAAGGCCATGCACCATCACTCATTCCCTGACCAAATAGATTGATGAAATTATCCAGTGTCAGTGTGTAATCTACGCCCCAGTTCACCGTGAAACTGCCGTAGAAAATACTGCCATACAACAGAATATTGAAAGTCACCCAGATAAACAGAGTGGTACAAACGCCCCATACCAGAGAAACGGGTAATGGCTGCACATCACCACGGTATGATTTACCGGAAACCGTGACGTAAGAACGTTTGCCGATCCACATATACTGGACACAGAAGACTAATAGCGAGAAGACCAATAATGATGCGCCAAGCGTACTGGCAGACTGATAATCAAGTTGTGAACCCGTAATATAAAAATAAATCTGGGTTGCCAGTACGTCGAAGTTACCGCCCAATACCAGTGGATTACTGAAATCTGCCAGTGATTGAACAACCACAATCAGGAAAGCATTGGCCAGAGCGGGTTTCAGCAGAGGGAGAAAGACATGGAAAAACGTTTGATAGCGATTGGCTCGCAGGGTATAGGAAGCCTCTTCCAGTGATGGGTGGATCGTCTTGATGGCACCATCCAGAATCATGAAGGCCATCGGGGTAAATGCCAGCACTTGGGCGATCCAAATCCCTGTAAAACCGTATAACCAGTTGGTATTCGTCAGACCAAACCACGTTGCCATAAATTCGGTGATATAACCCGAACGTCCCATCATCAGTGTTACACCTAGACCGACGACAAAAGGTGGTGTGACAATCGGTAAAATGGAAAAAATACGACCGATGATGGCGGAACGCTTGGCGATTCTGGCGGTATAAATAGCCAAAATCAACCCAAAGACAGTACATCCCACACCGACAGCAACGGAAAGTAGGATTGAGTTGGCAATGACTTTAATGATGTGGGGCTGTCCCAATATCGAAATAAAGGCAAATGGCGCGAATTGACCAGCTTCATCTTTAAACATAGGGATAAAGATAGCGATACTGGGGAACAGAATAAATACGCCAATCAGAGCCGTGATCGCCACCAGTGAACCAATCACGAAACTGTCACCACCGAGCCATTCCAGACGGGTCAGGGCTAGAGTGATGATGGCTCCGAGTGCAATAAACAGCACGATAGTGGCGTAACCTAGCCCACGTCCGGCCAATGTAGCGCTAATGATAATGAACAGCGCACATAACAGGGCATACCCACCGTCAAAATAGTGACGCTGACGTTGGTTGCGACTGGCGGGAGTCAGTGGACGCAATAACAATAGGGATGGCAGCAGAAACCACAATATGCTGCTATTGACACTGTGCCAGCCATAAGCTGCCAGTATCTCTTCTTGTGTCGAATCGAGAAGGCCGTAATCCAGACTCCATGATGGCAGCAGAGCAAATGACAGCCATGCCAGCATAATCCACCAGAAAACAGCATCCCGACCTTGTTTCCTAGGCAAGGCAAGGGTATGAGACATAATTCCCCCGATAAAATTTTATGATAATGAGAATATTTAAGTTATTGGGCAGCGAGGCATGTTCAGGCTCGCTGCTTGAGCGGGTGCCACTGATGATGTGACAAAAAGGGATTATTTACCCATTTTCACTTCAATCACCCATTTGTTGATCAATTCTTTGCGTACTTGGCTGGAGCCGTATTTATCCATATCATAATTGATAAGGTTTAATTCAGCGGGATTCAGTGTTGCAGGTGAAGACTCTGCGGTGGTATTGGTCAGGATCTGATAGGATTTTCCCTTCTTCCAGCTCAATTCTTGAGCTTCTTTGGACAGCACCCAATCGACAAATAATTTGGCGTTATCCAGATTGCGCGCATTCTTGATAATACTGACGCCGCCGATTTCATAGCCTGTTCCTTCACAGGGAGCAATGAGTTTCATTGGCGCGCCATTTTCAACTTCCAGTGAATAATCATGCAGGAAGCCGATGCCAATAGCGGTTTCACCACGGGCGGTGTTACGTGCTGGTGCAATGCCGGATTTGGTATATTGTGAAATATTACCATTGAGTTTTTTCAGATAATCGAACGCATTGTCTTCACCCCATAATTGGGCGAAGGTGGCTAATGCTGTGTAAGCTGTGCCAGAGCTTTGCGGATCCGCTATCTGGATTTCGCCTTTATATTCCGGTTTGATCAGATCTTTCCAGCAGGTTGGTACGGGCAGATTTTTCTCTTTCAGGCGTTCGGTATTTACACCGACACCGAGAATGCCCATATAGACCGCAGAGGTATAGTTACCTTTGCGTTTCGCCGGATCGCGGAATTGAGGCATGATCTGTGCCAGATTCGGGGATTGATAAGGTTGCAAGAGATCTATTTCACCCGCTTGGGAATGGGGATCGAGAGTGCCGCCGTACCATACATCTGCCTGTGGATTGCGTTTTTCTGCCTCGATTTTTGCCAATGTACTACCGGACCCATTGCGAACGAAGGTGGTTTTTACATTATATTTTTCACTGAAAGCACGAGTTTCCGCTTCACACATGGCGTTGGTGGCATTGCAATAAACATTCAAGCGGCCAGCCGCCTGTGCGTTATTGGTGATCACCGTAGCGGTTAATCCCATAGTGATGAGAGTAAAGAGAGATGTCAATTTCATTAGGGTGATGTCCTTATATTCGGAATTTTTTGTTTTGAGTTTTTTAATGCGGGTACTAATAAGCCTAATTATTTCTTGTTAAATAAGATTGAATTGTTAATTCAGGTGAAAGACATCATGAATGGCAAAATCTCTTTGTGCAAATTTATAGGTAAAATTTGTAATCGGGATAACAAATTAAAAATAGTTTTTCATGATATAATCACGTTATTTATTTTAAATTATACTTAAATAAGTAATATAAATACCTATAAAAACCCAGAGATAATTAATGGATATATTTCGTATGGCCGCACGAAATATATAATATGGAAGAGAATCGAAAACAACCTTATCCTTATGGCTGGATTTAGTATTTATCTGAAAAGCAGAGGAAATTATGCTGTTTACCCCTGTTTTTCAGATATCAATTATATGATTGATTTTATTGATTCTAATATCATCATTACCCCAAGGATAATAAGAATAAGACCGGGAATACGCCCGAGAATGAAATTGGTTTTCTCTGGTGATATCCGTTTGAGCTGGGCTGTGATAAAGCAATATAAAATATTAAAAAAAGTGGCGCCTGTACAGAATATTGTACCGAGAACAAGTAAGAGATAATCAGGGCTGTCTTGATGAACGAATTGAGGAAAGAAAGAGACAAAAAACACGCCAACTTTAGGATTGAGGATACTGATCAATAACCCGTTAAGGAGATAGGAACTGGATTTTTTTCTGTTTATGCTACGGTCATTTTTTTCTGACGATGCAGTAACTTCAGATGGCTTAGAGCGATAGATATTATATCCCATCCAAATTAGATAAAGCGCGCCTGCTGTCTGTATTATGGTATACAGAGCCGGAAGAGACATCAGTATGGAGGTTATCCCAGCCCAAGTAATAAAAACATAGAAATAATAGCCAATTGCCAACCCTATGGCTGATGACGCAGCCGCTTTCCAGCCTATTCGATGATAATTACTCGTAACATATATCACATCTGCACCAGGAATAGCATTAATAGTAAGAGCCGTTACGAGAAAAAGTATCCAGTTCACATCCAGCATACTTTAAATTCCTTTCATTTTGAGAAAACAATATTCTGCTTGACGCTTTACTTTATCCGTAAAAGTTTTGCTAGTAAAGAGAGGGCTGTCAATGCCATATTCAACCGATAGAGTATCAATAAAATTAAATGGTTTGCTTCTTTCCAGGTAGTCTTTTATCAGCTCAAATGCGAGTAGGTAAGATTCCCCTTTTACTGCCCATATTGTTTCTAACGACCAGAGTGAAAGTAGCTTTTTCCGCTCTATAATAGCCCCCGTGTCTATCCCTGTGTCTACATAGTGTAGTGTTGCACCGGCTGCACGCTCGACTGCGTCTTTATTTCCTGTTGCAGTTAGTTGTTCTATTGCGTACATGCCTCTGGCATAGGGAAGAACGGCAGAATGAGCGTTAACGATCTTTTGTTCAAAGTGATTAAGCCAGAATGGAGCCAAGATGACATCAAGGAAAATAAGAGCACCATCATTATATTTACTACATTCATTATTCAGATAATCTTGATAAAAATTTATTCCCAGTTTTTCTGTATCAATGATATTAGCGGAAGATAAAGCATGAGTTTCTGGGATGCCATAATTTTTTGCGAGATATTTTTCTGGTTCACTGAGGCCTTTATAAGATATTTCTAACTTGTTAATATCCTCATCTGTTATTTTATCCTTTTTTGAAAGTTCATAATGTATATTGTTGAGTGTTGATATATCTAGTTTTCTGGCGTTTCTGATTATCCAATTTAGCTGGAAATGACTCAGTTTTTTATGGAGAAAACTAGTGTGAAAAAAAGTTTCAGTTATAACAGTAAACATATTTTATCCTATTATTATAAAAAGTAACTGGTTTTTAAATGGAGGAGGTTTACAATGGTTTTATTTTTAGTCAGACTATAGTTTATTTTTGTTATGAAATAAAGTTGACTATTTATAGTTTTAAACCTATTTCCTTATTGTTATGTGTTGTTTTTTTTATTGGAGTTTTTTATCTGTATTTAATGATTTAATTACTATTTTTAGTCATGATAAAGGAGATTAATATGCTCTTCGATGACATATCATCTTTAATTAATGACAGATGCTTTATAAATATTAATGGTTGGATTCCTGATTCCGCTGTTTCATTAAAAGTGGAGGGGGTTTCTGTTACAGGATCAATAAAAATAAAGCCTGCGCTATATATGATTTCAGCGCTTGAGGATAGTGGGGTACTAAGAACAGGAAAAAAGTTGATTGAGAGTTCGTCAGGAAATCTAGGGTTAGCATTGAGTATGATTTGTGCCTGGAAAGGTTATCCATTTATTTGTGTTAGTGATCCGAATATAGCTCCTCTGACTGAGAGGACGATCCGGGCATATGGAACAAACCTTATTATAGCGAAAAGTAAAGATAATAATGGAGGTTATTTGGGAGAAAGGATAAGAATAATTGAATCTATGCTAAAAGAGGATCAGGATTTAATATGGGTTAATCAGTATGAAAATAAAAATAATGTTCTTTCTCATTATAGTATGACAGGAAAAAATATATTGGAAAAATACCCGTATCCTGATTATGTATTTATTGGCGTGGGAACGACAGGAACTCTTGGAGGCGTGTCAAGCTACATACGTAAATACTCTCCCTCAACGAAAATTATTGCTGTTGATACAAAGGGGTCTGTCACTTTTGGTGGTGAACCAAGTAAAAGGAGGATTCCTGGTTTGGGAACCAGTAAGGCACCAGAAATTAGAAAATATTCACAATTCGATGAAATTATTTACATAGATGAGAAAGAAACAGTATTCACTTGCAGAGAGTTAGCTTCAATGGGGCTCCTTTTAGGAGGATCAACAGGGACGGTTTTAGCGGCTGTCCGGCATTATCAAAGTATGATTGGGAAAAATAAAATTGTTGTGGCTATTTCTCCTGACATGGGAGAGAAATATATAGACACTATATATAATGATGATTGGGTTAATAAATTTTATAATTAAGGAAATAAAATGACTGATAATAAATTCACTATTATTTCTGGTAATGATGTTGAAGTCTGGATAAAAGAGAATAAGGAAAAGATTATCGAAATAATTAAAAAAACTTATTGTTTATTTAGCGATGGAATGGTAACTAATCCTGATAGTTATTTCTTGAGATTTCCTGACAGTAACAAAAATAGGATAATTGCTCTACCTGCATCGATAGAGCATGGTAATAAAGTAGCCGGAATCAAATGGGTCAGTAGTTTTCCAGATAATATACAGCATGGATTAAACCGGGCTTCTGCTGTTGTCATTCTTAATGATCGTAATACTGGCTACCCTATTGCTTGTATTGAAGGTAGTCAAATTAGTTCAGCAAGAACCGCTACATCCGCTATTATTGGTGCGGAGTATCTTCATCAGGAAAAGAGATGTGATCAGTTGGCTGTCATAGGGACAGGATTGATCTCTTTTTCTATCGTTGAATATTTATATAGCACAGGCTGGAAAGTCGGGAATATTGTTGTTAGTGATTTATCTGAAACTAATGCTGCCAAATTTATCTCATACTGTAAACAGAAATTAGGTATTGAGGCTAAATATTTGGATACGACTGATGCGATTAGTCAATCAGATTTGATTATCTTTGCTACTTCGGCTGTCAGCCCCCATATCGTTGATCCCGCGCTGTTCTCCCATAATCCAACCGTTTTACATATTTCTCTACGTGATCTTTCTACTGATATCATATTAAAAGCAGAAAACTATGTTGATGATATTTCTCATGCAGTTAAAGCTCATACTTCTCTGCATCTTACAGCAGAAGAGACGGGTGATACACAATTTATAAAAGGAAGTATATCTGATCTTATTCGGGGTAAAGTTAAACCCGATAAAACTAAGTTAAGAATATATTCTCCTTTTGGAATGGGAATGCTGGATATTGCAGTCGCTGAGAACATATATTATGATTTGAAGGATATATCTGGCGTTACAATTTCAGATTTTCACCCTTTACCCGTAATGAGATGAATGTATTTTTAATAAATTAATTAATAGACTAAATTAAGAGGGTTATTTTTTTAATATACGATATATGATGGAGGATAGGTTGGATTTTTCCAATTGGCATTTAAGCATACAAGAATCAAAAGAAGGCCATACAGATGAAAGCACTTATCATAATCGACATGTTGAATGATTTTGTAACCGGCGTCCTCGCCAATGAAGAAAATGCGATGAAAATGATTCCGTCTATTCAGCGAATGATCAAACATGCCAGAAACAATCCTAATTGGTTGGTGGTCTATGCCAATGATGCCCATCGTGCGGATGATCGGGAAATGGAAATCTGGGGAAAACATGCCATGGCCGGTACGCGGGGGGCGGATGTGATTGATGAGTTGGCTCCAATCGGCATGGAGCGTGAAATCGTTTCTCCTAAGCGATTTTATAATGCGTTCGACGGAACGGATCTGGAAGATGTTCTCGCACAATATGGCGTGACTGAAGTGGTGCTGACAGGTCAGCATATCCATTGCTGCATCCGCCATACGGCTTACGGTGCATTTATTCGTGGTTATGGCATTACGGTATTGTCCGATGCTGTTTGTGCTTTTCCTGGTATCGATGAACAAGCTGCCCTTGATTATCTGAAAACCATCTATGGGGTTGAAATTACGACAAGCAAAGCATTCGGAGTATGATCTGAGTAAAATATGAATATTCTGTTGGGTAAATGGAATATATAACTGGCAGATTAATTATCTGCCAGTGAAATTATTTTACATAAGCGAGCAGGCTGAGAGAGAGTCGGGCAAGCGATTGGCATTTTGCCTTTTGAGGCAGATTGATTCCCTTCAGATCGTTGTAGCCTGACTGATTCAGTTCTTCCATTAACTGACTGTTGTAGTTATTGAGATCCCACTTGTTACGTTGGGCAAAATAAATAATGGCACGCCTGATCTCACGGTCTGGGATCTGGCTATAGCCACAATCATATTTCAAATAAATGTAAACGGCTGTCATATCAGCAAGACTTTCAGCTTCTTCCTCAGACAGGGCTTTTGCGGGTTGAGCGAAACTGAACAGAACCAGGATGTAAGTGAACAAAGCAATCTTTTGCATAATTTCTATTATACTGATTTTCTACTGTTTTACCTAAACTAACATATTAATATCTTTGTTAGCCAAACTTTATTTTCTCAACTTTAGGAAAATTGCCATTTTTTCTGCGGCATGCTGACGCTGCGAACACGTGGGTTAAGGGGAAAGTGACTCTTGTTATTGACGACCATCATAACGGTAACGGGCATTGCCACCAGTGTGACGAACCAAGATATGGTGATGGTTTGGATTTAGTGGCAAGAACTAAAGTGATCTTCATCACTGAGGCGGCAAAAGTTGTTGCTGATGCGCTGGCGTTGCCTTTGCCAGAATCCAAGCCAGCCAGACACAAGCATAGCGCGTCAGCATGGTTTTAATCTGTTGTATTACGTGAAATTTAAAATAGGTAATAATCTGATTTTGATTGAAAAATGACATTTATCACATTTTTATTGAATGACTCTTGCTCATAGTGGAATTATTAAATTTTTTTGTTATATCCTGGTGCTCATAAATTGTTCTATCAGTGAAATTGTATCAGCATAGGGAGAAAGGAATATGGCTATAGGACATTTTTTGGCTGTAGGGGATAAGACAAGCTGTGGAGGGGTAGTTCTTACAGGAACCAGTAACATTACATTTTATGGGAGGAATGCTGCGATAGAAGGCTCTTTTGTTACCTGTGGAAAACATTCAGGTAACTTTTCGATTATGGGCGGTGTGAATTGCTTTTTTGATATGGGAACTAAATTGGCTGGGACGTTGGATAGTCAGAGCACTTGTCCTTGTAGGGCAAATCTTATTAACTCCATTCCTGATAGTTATCAAAATGAAGCACACTTTTCTGGAAAGACAGAGCCACTGGAATTGCAATCAGAAACAAAAAAATGGATTGGTTTTAGTGTCTCTCCTGAGATTGATTATTGCGGTATTAAATGTCTTGTTACGCTTGATGATGGCTCGGTTCTTAATGGCGAATTTAATCAACAAAATAAAGTCATGTTCACATCAATAACAGGCCATAAGTGTGTGAAACTTGAAATAGAAAATTTTGAAAAAGAAAGTTCTTCACAAAGTTTAACAGAAATTTTATTAAGCAAAATTATTGGATGAAATCATGGCATATGAAATGGTTGAAGGAACATTTTCGGGAAAACAAGAACATTCTATTAATGATCCTATATTGGATAAGGCCGTTGCAGCATTAGAAGGTTCTGCCCTCAAGTTTTCTACTGATGCTATAAGTGATGCTAAGGTTAGGCAAAACTACGCTTCAAATATAAAAAGGGTGACTTCTGAAGTTAAGCAGATGGTAAGATCGAAAAAATATCAGTAAAAGAAGCCGCGGAATTTTGCTATGAAATGCGTAACCAAATCATGGCTGAACATAGAAAAATCACGTCAGCACAAGGGTTGGCAGTTGCTGAAAGGCATAAAAAAACACCTCCTTCTCTCAACGATCTTCTTGATAAATACTCTCGAAAAAAATTTAGTAACGTATTTTCCAATCTTACTCCAAATCAAAAAAATGCTATTTATTATGAGATAATAGAATCATCAGCCAGAGATAACCCTAAATTTACAACAGCTAACAAAAGGTTAAGAATCATAGGAAAAGCAGGCACAATATTTACGGCAATATTAGCAACGCATGAAATATTGAATGCTGAAAATAAATCTAAAGAAGCGGTCAAACAAGGTATACAAATTGGTGGTGGAGTGGCAGGTGGAAGCCTCGCTGGTTTAGCTGTAACGCCACTATGTGGCCCTGGTGCTCCCGTTTGTGCTATTGCTGTAGTGTTATTAGGTAGCATAGCTGGAGGAGTTGCTGGTTCGGTAGTTGCCGATGCTTTAGATGATGAAATAGAGGAGTTTACTCATTGGGCAATCAACTAACAGATATAGATTTGTGTGAAGCGTTATCTGATATCTTTGTAGATAATGAAGTTGACTACGAATATATCGTTTCTGTAGCTAAACGTTTCCCTCTTGAGCATGTGGAAATGGTCTTCTTCGAGTGGGTAGCTCCGATATGTTATACCAATGGGCTTACCCCTGTGCCTCCTGTATGGACTTTTTTTGATCGTGAACAACTTTGGGAAGATGTTCAGGAGCTAAGGCGAAAACAAATAACAGGAGGTAAGATAGAAAAAATAAAAGAAAATATCAGGCGATGTTTTTTGCGTAAGTACCTTGAAAAAGAGTGGCAACATTTGAAGAAAAAGCTGACTAATTCTTCTTGAGAAGAATATTCAAATTTATTTCGGCAAGGTATTTTTTACCCAGCACAGCTGGTGTGAAAGAACATGAACTATCGTATTGCGAATATGCAATCTCGCATATTCAGCAGAAGGGGTATATGGTATTCTAATTTATTGGAATGAAGGATGTGCATATCTATGGTGATTTTCTCTTAATTCATTAATATTGCTAATTTTTTTTGATAGAAAAATTGAAGTTTATCGCGGCAAGTGTTTATGATTTCACGTTCAAACTCCAGAGCTTTTGATATGTCTTGTAAGTTTCCTTTATTGATTTGATCTATGTATGTTTGAAATGAGGTATCGATGCTACGCGCAGTCGTATTTCCATTAAGAGATAGTTCTCTTATTTTGCCTATTAAATTAAAAACAACGGATATCCATGTATTTACTATAGCAGCACGATAATAAATTGTAGCTTCAGTTATGTAGCTTTTTGATTGTTCGGATCTATAACGTAATGTTAAGGCTTCAATGTCTGCGATGCCTTCATTCATATCCACCTCCTTATTTTGAAAAAAATTGTATTTCAGCTTGCTTTAAGTAAAAAGTCTTTACTTTGAAATGCAGAAAATAAAACTTTAGATAATTCACCCATAATACTCATGGAGCAATTATAAAATTCGGAATATTCAGTAGTGTCAATTATAGACTTATCAATACCGTGAGAAATGTTGTTTCTTTTGTTTTTTAGCCTAGTTAAGGGACCAATAACTCTATCTAAGGAATTATGAGAAAGTCCTACTTGATAGAGTAATTTTTGTAAAATTTCTTTACCGACGTTACTTTCGGTATTTATATAGCCGTCTTCTATTTTAATTGTCGAATCTAAAACGTTATGTATTTTTTCGAAAAATTCCTCATATCTGTAAATACGATGAAGATGAGAATCATCAGGTAAAACTTTCTTGAAAATTTTGTTTTTTATGTCAGGATTATTCATTTTCAAAAAATCGGTATAATAAACAGCAGCAGCTAAAATAGGCTTGACTTGCTGACAGCTAAGATTCATTTTATTAATTGCCTCTATATATAAATTAAATGAAAATTTAACAAACCCTTCAACATGAGCGTAGAGTAAACAAATTACAGCACGACGAATCCGGTTTTTGTCTGCATCATCACCAGTTTTGGATATTAGGTTATTCAAAGAGCGAATCTCTTCCTCTCTCCAGCTTCGCTCAATTTCAACTTGAGAGAGAAATTCATCAGGGCTCATTTTATAGCATCCTCAAAATATTGTTTAGCTATATCAATTCTTCTTGTTAAAGGACCTGGTGAGTTTTTACCACCTCCAGTTGTTTCAGCTTTAAACGTACTGTCTTTCTTAAGTTCTATAATTTTATTTTTCAATTTATTAATTATTTCATCATCTGTTTGATCAATACAATTTATTATTGATTGTATTCCAATTGTAATTGATTCAAAGTGATATATACTAAAGTTAGATTGAAGTCTATCATCAGTACCAATCCGGCCAAAGATACGTTCGCCATGTGTTTTAGATAAAATTTCAAAGACTTTCTTAAAATTATTTTCGTTATCGTCATAATCAAATTCTAGTTGTCCTGATGAAATATTTTCCATATATTCGGTTAGGAAATCTGCTATATCATGTTTAAATTCATTTCTGTTATTTTTAAAAGTAAAATATCGCAATACAAGTTCTTGGTCGAAAGCTCCGAATCGTTGTGATTCAGAAATAAAACTTATGCATTTAGAGTAATTTTCATCCTTCGATAGTCTGATGATGAAATCATTAAATTTAGGGTCTAGCATCCTGATAGTGCAATTTCTGATTTGTTGCTGAGTAAGGGCTTCACCACCCGTGTTGAGTCTTTTAAACATATGATATTTAAATTTATTATCACTACCTTTTCTAACAACTTCGACACGCACAAATGATCTTTTTAGTTTTATTTTTAAAGCTAGAGGTAGGTCATCATATGTTAACCCGTTTAAACTTTTTAAGATGTCACAGTCGGATAAAATTAATTTTTCCCCTTTTTGAATTTCCATATGGTCGGCTATTAGTTCCCCACGCAAATGAAGGTACGACGAGAAACGCTGGAGACCATCAATAAGTTGATAGACTCCATTCTCTGTTTCAACCACATAAATAGGAGGTACAGGCATTTCTAATAGTAGTGATTCTATAAAACGTGAACGTGCACCTTCTGTCCATCTGAAAAGTCTCTGATAATCAGGACTGATATCAAGTTCACTGCTTTCGTACATATCCAACAATTCATTAAAGGATAAATCAAGACTTTGTGTGTGAACTTTATCAATTTGTTGTTCAATGTCTAGCAAGATTTCTTCTGAGCTCATATGTTTAATCCTTAGTTTATTGATTTGAAAACTAATATTGACTCTTTTGCGCTTATATTGGGTCTATACTTTCTGGTACCTTTATGAATATTAGCCATTACTATCTTTGCGTTAAAATCTTTTCTTGATATAAATTCTAGATTATTATCCTTTGCCATTTCTATTAATATTTCAGCAAGATCACAATATATTTCCTTATAATAGGAATCTTGCACTACGCATACAAATAATCCATCAACTTTCAGCACCCTTCTGATTTCTGAAATGGATTTTTTAATTTCGTGAAAATATTGCTTATAGTTCTTGTAGTAATAAGTAGATGATGCGTGTGAATTATGATTTAGGATTTTATAAAGAATAGTATCGGCAGTATTTCCATAAGATGTTTTTTCGTGTGTTTTTTTATCAATAGTGGTGCGTCCAATTAGAGAACGTCTAACAAAGTCTATTTTTGATGGATCATTTCCAAATAAAATGGCAAGTTCTGGTGATGTAGCTATACCATAATCAATTCTTGTACAATATGGAGGAGACGTAACAATAATATCTATTGTGTTATCAGAAACTGGAATGCTAGTAGAGGAAGCACAGTATAAAGATACTTTATCACTAAAATCATCATCTAAAATAGTATCGATTTTTTGGTAAAGAAATTCAATCACTCTTTTTTTTATTTCTTTGTTACATATTGTGATTTTGTCCTCTTCTTTTTTTGCTTTTTTCACCCACATAGGGTTTGAGGGAATAAATTTGGAGACAAGCTCTCTTGCAACATTAAACAAAGCCAGTAAAATGACGGAATTAGTTTTTGAGTCAGAAATAGATTTGTTTTTTTTAATTACGCTATTTGATATATACCTAAAATAACTTGCCGTATTTGAAGAAAACCAATTTAGCAAATAGTCGTCATTATTTAAAATATTTTTAGGCAGGATGTTTACACGTAAACGTTTAACAATTTCTAGCGCTCTTTTAATATCTTCTTTAGTTGACAATTTTGCTCTTGCAATGATTCCCATTGCAGGATTTAAGTCAATACCAATAGCTTGATAACCTTCCAAAGCACCTGCTAAGGTAGTGGTTCCTGCACCATTCCAAGGGTCAAGAATGATTGCATCTTTTTCAGGGTTGAGTGTGCGTAAAACATCTCGAACAAATGTGTGAGAAAAGCCAGCATAATAGCTGTACCATTCAGCTCTGTATTCTTTTTCTGTAATACGCTTTGGATTATGTAATGCTAACGTTTTCACACATTTTACCATAATAAATTAGAGTCATTTCTATGATTCACCTTACTTCAAGAAATTAGGGGATATATAATTGTAACATGACCTTGCCTGAGAAACACTGTCGGTATGCGTCGTTAAACAGTATTCAACATACTCAGAACTGACGCATCTTTTTGTCACAACTCAAAAGAATTGCTAACCTGCACCAACTTACTCACCATCACAGATGGTCACATAGCCGCCAAAAACGACTATAAGAACTCCCGTAGCCTGAAAGGGAGAGCAAGAATTGTGGTACATCTGTACACCTTTGGCAGCAGATATCGCCAGTATGAACAATCCTAGCAAGTTCGGTGATAAAGGTCTCTTAAACTAAACTAAAAAATACCTCAAAAGGGTGTTTTTATATTGTCATTCAAGTGTATTGAACGTTGAATCATGCATTTATTTTTCATATCAGCATCAGACCATATCTTCATTTATCTTTTGTCCAATGGAATTGAGCTACGTTTTGATCCCATTTCACGTCATACGCGCAAGATGGCCTTCGCACATCCAGTTCATACTTCTAACTATCTCCGTTTGAAATATGCAGTGAACAGATTTTCCACACCAAAACAATTAGCTCATTGCAACCGTTTGACACTTAACCTTGCGGCATTTTGCTGTGCCTGTTGGCATTTCAATTCTCGCACTACTTTTGCTGACCGTTTGCGGGACTTAAGGCGTCACTTTTTGCAGATTTATCGCTGAAAGTGACGCCGCAGCAAAAGGACAACATCGCTATTACAGGCTCTCGCCTGTTTAACAGCGCAGTGAATCTGACACTGCATTTTATAGATTGAAAAAGCATCAAAAGGAGAACTTGACGATATCGAGGCTGGTTTTTTGTCAGTGGGGATGACCTGTTTATGCAGGCGGCAGTACAGCGTACTCAACCGATACCCCGCACGCGTTCACTCTGGCGCCCAGATATCCGTCAAGGACAAAGCAGGTATTTCTTGTTTTGTTAGCATTGTCGCGCGCCAGAGATTGCATGTTGTCAGGTATAAGTAGGGAGAAGCAGATGAGCCGATTGATTAAGGAATTAAAATTTTTTGCCCGGCAGGGTGGTGGTAGCCATAATTGGTTTAAAGAGCTGCCATTCTCCCCATAGTTTGCGTTATGCGTGGGCACAGGATGCACTGAGTTTTTACCAACAAAATGGTTTTAGTCGTCAGGAGGTAAGGGCACTGGTTTCAATGGATTTGGGGCATAGTAATGGTCGCGGGCGTTACGTCGAAAGAGTTTATAGTCAGGGAGGTTTGGAATGATGGAATTATCTCAACACTCACCTGTCTGAAATCTGGTCTAGCCGTTATTTTGATATGAACGGTAATCTTATCGAACGCAAAATTCGCGATAAATCATTAAAATAATTATTCTAATACCGGAAAATATCAGGGAAATAGTCACATAATCTAATTATCCACGATGTTATTTGTTTTGATGAGGTGGCACAATTGGTTATCCGTCACCGCAATCTTTAATACCTTCCGACGAAATGCGCCGCAACCTCCTATCACAAGGCCAGAATGTTTAGTTTACTGATCTACTCACTGGCAACGATATTTGTAGGTAGTCATAGATTCAACCCTTCTTTTACTGTAGGTGGTGAATTCTGATATGCTTTGCAAAATATTTTGTTCTCATGTTTTTGTGTGTGCGTCTTTGTGTGGTGAACGGTATATCAATCGGTGTATCACTTTTCGTAAAAAGACACATGATTTTATTTTAATTTTTGTTTAAAAATATATAGTTATGAGTAAACCAAAACATATTGTAGAAGTGATGATCTCTGAACAAGAGATTAAACAACGTATTGCTGAATTGGGGCAACAGATTACAGAACACTATCGCAATAGCGACCGTGAATTGGTGCTGGTTGGTTTGTTGAGGGGGTCATTTATATTCATGGCAGACCTGTGCCGTGAAGTTCAGGTTCCCCACGAAGTGGATTTTATGACTGCGTCCAGCTATGGCAATGAGATGAACTCTACCCGCGATGTGAAAATCCTCAAGGATTTGGATGAAGATATTCGTGGCAAAGATGTGTTGATCGTTGAAGATATTATCGACTCAGGCAATACACTGAATAAGATCCGTGAGATTTTTGCGCTCCGTGAACCGAACTCTCTGGCGATCTGTACGTTGCTGAATAAACCCTCCCGCCGTGAAGTCGATGTGCCGGTTGAGTGGATTGGCTATTCGATTGAAGATAAATTCGTGGTCGGTTATGGCATTGATTATGCCCAGCATTACCGCCACTTGCCTTACATTGGGCATGTGACTCTGCTGGAAGAGTAAATTCCTGCGGTAAACCGTATAGGGAACTGTGAGTAAATGGCAGCACAAGGCTGCCATTTGTTTTTATGTGGATCTGTTATTTCTTATGCGCCAGCTTGGAAATGGCCTGACGGTAATTAAGTTCCAATTTTTCACGGCTGTCAGCGGTAACATCCAGATCATGGAGTTCGCCATCTTTCAAGCCATATACCCAGCCATGGATCATGACTTTCTGCCCACGTTTCCACGCTGCTTGCATAATAGTCGAGTGGCCGAGATTATAAACCTGTTCAATGACATTCAACTCACATAAACGATTCAGCCGATCATTAGGCGGCAACTCGCCGAGCATGGAGCTGTGTTTGTACCATAAATCCCGAATGTGGAGCAGCCAGTTATTGATTAAGCCTAATTCAGTGCCATCTACCGCAGCTTCTATGCCTCCGCAGCCGTAGTGACCACAGATGATAATGTGCTCAACCTGTAACACATCAACGGCGTACTGAACAACAGATAAACAGTTTAAATCAGTATGGATAACCAGATTAGCGACGTTTCGGTGAACAAAAAGATCACCCGGTGCAGCGTCAATCAGTTTTTCAGCAGGCACGCGGCTATCAGAACAACCTATCCACAGAAAATGGGGGTTTTGTACTTTTGACAATTCTTTGAAGAAGTGAGGATTTTCTTCGTTTACGGATTGTGACCACTGCTTGTTCCTGGCAAACAATTCTTCAATTTTTCTCATCATAACTAATAGCCTAGCAACGTTTTTGAGATAGAATCATATACAACATTAATTGAGAATTTAATATTTAATTGAACAATGTTTTTTGTTTGATCCCTGTCGTTGCAAAGAAAGGCAGGCAAAATAATGGCATAATTTGTCTCTTGCACTCAAAAATAGCAAAGAATAAAGGTGTTTTTTATTTATGACTTATGCATTGGAATTGACACAGCTTACGAAAACCTATGCAGGCGGAGTGAAGGCGTTGCATGGGATTGATTTACGTGTAGAAGAAGGCGATTTTTATGCATTGTTGGGACCCAATGGTGCAGGGAAATCGACCACTATTGGTATCATTAGTTCTTTGGTCAATAAGAGCAGCGGTAAGGTCAAGGTGTTTGGTTACGATATTGACACGGATCTTGTCAATGCGAAACGGCAACTAGGGCTTGTTCCGCAGGAGTTTAATTTCAACCCATTTGAAACCGTGATTCAGATTGTACTGAATCAGGCGGGATATTACGGCGTACCCCGCAATGTCGCGTATAGCAGAGCAGAAACCTATCTGTCCCAACTGGATCTATGGGGAAAACGTAACGAGCGGGCGAATCGGCTGTCAGGAGGAATGAAGCGCCGCCTGATGATTGTCCGTGCTCTGATGCACCAGCCGAAGTTGCTGATCCTTGATGAGCCGACGGCGGGGGTCGATATTGAACTGCGTCGCTCCATGTGGGAGTTTTTGAAAGCCTTGAATGCGCAGGGAACCACCATTATCTTGACCACTCACTATCTGGAAGAGGCTGAAATGCTTTGCCGTAACATCGGTATTATTCAACATGGTGAGTTGGTGGAAAATACCAGTATGAAAGATCTACTCAGCCAATTAGAACGCGAAACGTTTTTGCTCGACTTAACGCCCAGCGGTGTGATGCCTGTCGTTGAGGGTTATGATTATCGTCTGGTCGATGCGGTAACGCTGGAAGTGGATGTCAAGCGTGGTCAGGGATTGAATGATCTTTTTTCCCAACTGAGCATGCAGGGTATTCAAATCAGCAGTATGCGCAACAAAGCGAATCGTCTGGAAGAGCTATTTGTTGGGTTGACCAATAATAATCAAGGAGCGAGTCAATGATTCAACTGTACTGGGTCGCGTTAAAAACCCTCTGGATGAAAGAAATAACCCGCTTTGGCCGTATTTGGGTACAGACATTATTGCCGCCGGTGATCACAATGTCCCTCTATTTCGTCATATTCGGTAATCTGGTGGGTTCCCGTATTGGTGAGATGGGTGGGTTCAGTTACATGCAGTTCATTGTTCCAGGGCTGATTATGATGTCTGTGATCACCAACTCATATGCTAACGTTTCCTCCTCCTTCTTTGGCGCTAAATTCCAGGGGAGCATTGAAGAAGTGCTGGTCGCTCCCGTGCCAACTCATATCATTATTGCTGGATTTGTTGGCGGTGGAGTTACCCGTGGAGTGTGCGTGGGTATTTTGGTGACACTGGTTTCCCAATTATTCGTACCTGTGCAGATCCATTCATGGAGTATGGTGGTGATCACCTTGCTGGCAACATCCACATTGTTTTCGTTGGCAGGGTTATTGAATGCCATTTATGCGAAAACGTTCGATGACATCAGCATCATCCCGACTTTTGTTCTGACGCCTTTGACTTATTTGGGCGGCGTATTTTATTCCCTGACCCTGCTGCCTGAATTCTGGCAAATAGTATCCAAGCTCAACCCGATCGTTTACATGATCAGCGGCTTCCGCTACGGTTTTCTTGGTATTACTGATGTTTCTCTGACGATGACGTTAGGTATGCTGGGTATGTTTATCTTTGTTTTTTATCTGTTGGCTTGGTATTTGATCGAGTCAGGGCGAGGGCTGAGAACCTAAAAACAAGAATTTATAAATATAACGCTCCGCCGTTGTTTACGGCGGAGTGGCGCAATAGTGAGTCGGTCATTGGTGGGAACGGTTATGCGACCTGAACGGGAACCGCTTTTGCCAGCCGGCTCATCACATTATCACCGTCAAAATAAGCTACTTTGGGTTTGTGAAATCTAGTCAGCTCATCAGCAATTTGGACATATGAACAAATAATCAGCTTATCGCCTACCGCCGCACGACGTGCCGCAGCACCGTTGACGGAGATGATTCTGGAACCACGTTCAGCGGCAATTGCATAAGTTGAGAATCGTTCTCCATTATCAACGTTATAAATATCAATCGCTTCATATTCCAGAATGCCGGCTGCATCCATAAAATCCTGATCGATGGCACAGGAACCTTCGTAATGAAGATCGGCCTGTGTCACTTTTACTCGATGTAATTTCCCCTGTAGCATGGTGCGTAACATGTTTGTTGCTCCTAAATTGATGATGCCGTACCTGCGGAAGTAAGACAGGACACGGAAGGGATGACTATATCAGGTTGTCAAAAAAACACCAAAATGCAATTTTAAAATATTATTTCGATGTATTTAAGGCGATATTTTTGTATGTATTTGAATAATTGGTATAATTTGAATGTCAAAACCAAAAAATATCATGATCATTTCCAAAGTTTGAAGTGGTTCACATAATTTTGAATTTTCGACAATATTGTTAATTAGAATTTGACTTAAATAAATTATAGATTTTATTTA